>DATINK010000391.1:0-2195 GCA_035474355.1 Chitinophagaceae bacterium
AAGGCAAGCAATAATTGTCCCGCTTGTAATCCTACGTTTGACCAGTTTATTGATAATAGATTCATATTTCAGATCACTAATGAAGATTTTTTTTTTACCCCCTAGCCCCCTAAAGGGGGTAATTCTTTTTTTATTCATAAGCATGATAGAAGATGAATTGCCCCCTTTAGGGGGGCTTGGGGGGTGCTAAAGTTTGATAATATCGGCTGCAAAGTTACGTGCCTCCCCGTCGCTTTCAAAATATTCCGACAGCGAGGGTTTCTCAATAAAAGCCACCTGCTGCATGGTCTTTTCAATGAGGTCCGTCATGTCTAGAAAGCCGATCCGGTTGCGAAGGAATGCATACACCGCGATCTCGTTCGCGGCATTCATAATACAGGGAAGGTTGCCTCCTTTGTTCAATGCTTCCTGGGCGAGGGCCAGGTTGCGGAACGTTTTGATATCGGGTTCTTCAAAAGTCAATGTATTGGATTTCCTGAAATCGTAGCGCGGAAAGTTGTTGGCGATCCTTTTGGGAAATGCAAGTGCATATTGGATCGGGAGTTTCATATCCGGCAATCCCATCTGTGCTTTGATGCTTCCGTCTTCAAACTGCACCATGCTGTGAATGATACTTTGCGCATGTACCACTACCTGTATTTGTTCAGGACGGAGATTGAACAACCACCTGGCTTCGATCATCTCCAGGCCCTTATTCATTAAAGTAGCTGAATCGATCGTGATCTTGGCGCCCATGGTCCAGTTAGGATGTTGTAACGCATGCTCTCTTTTTACATTGACCAGGTAATTTGGTTTGCGTCCAAGAAAAGGCCCGCCCGAAGCCGTCAGTATAACTTTCTCGATCTTGTTTCTCGTTTCACCCACCAAACACTGGAAGATCGCAGAATGTTCCGAATCAACAGGGATCACCGGCACGCGGTTCTCAACGGCTTTTCTCATCACGATATCTCCTGCCACCACCAGCGTTTCTTTGTTGGCAAGGGCAATGGCTTTTCCATTGCTGATCGCTTTTAAGGTGGGCTTTAAACCTGCATAACCCACGATCGCTGCAAGCATCAGGTCGTAACAATCCATTTCAGCCACTTCTTCCAATGCTTTTTCGCCTGCAAAAACTTTTACGGAAGTGGATGATAACGCATCTTTCACTTTTCCATATTTCGTTTCGTCTCCGATCACCACCACATTCGGATTGAATTGCAGTGCCTGGCGAATGAGCAGGTCGTCATTGCTATGTGCAGTGAGCACTTCGGCTGTAAATGATCCGGGATTATTAGCGATCACATCCAGCACCTGGGTGCCGATGGAACCAGTGGATCCAAAGATCGCTATCCGTTTAGCCCCCTGAGCAGCTGATGGGTTTGCCGCCACAGGCTTTATCGTTTTCTGTTCATCCATTTTAATCCCGATAAATGTACATTTTAGTCAGTGAAATTTGTATCAGTTTTCCGCCCAGGCTGTTAATACATCCGCAATTTTCCGGTCGTTGCTCAACCGGGCGACTTTATTCTGACCACCCAATTTACCAATAGATTTCATGTAATCGATAAAACCATTCTTCCGGACCGGCCGGATCTTCAAAGGTTCGAGTATATTCCCTCCTACGAGGTCGTCATAATAGGCGTTTTTCTCCCGTAAATGTTTGTCCAGTCGCTGGGCAAACCGGGCCAGGTCGGCAGGCTTTTGTTCGAATTCCACAAACCATTCGTGGTAAGACTTTCCTTTATCACTGCTGACAAAGGGGGCAACGGTAAATTCCGTTATCTGCACCTGTTCTTCATCGGCCGACTTCAACATGCTGTATTCCACTTCTTCCCCGATCACATGTTCGCCAAATGCTGAAATAAAATGTTTGGTTCTCCCGGTAACCACCAGGCGATAGGGTTCTGTAGAAACAAATTTTACCGTGTCTCCCAGATTATATCCCCATAAACCTGCATTGCTATTGATCACCAGCGCATAGTTCTCTCCCGGTTTTACATCGGCCAGGGAAATGCGTGTTGGTTCGTTTTTAAAAATTTCAGCAGCCGGGATGAATTCAAAGAATATTCCGCTATCAGTATTTAACAACAACCCTTCTGCTTCCTGTGAATCCTGGAATGCGAAGAATCCTTCACTCGCCGGGAACAATTCAATACAATCCAGTTTCTTCCCGATACTTTCAAATAATTTAGCCCGATAAGGCTCAAAATTCACGC
>DATINK010000392.1:0-6773 GCA_035474355.1 Chitinophagaceae bacterium
GGATCCCGTGATAATTTTTTGCCAGGGAAAAGTTGTTGGTTACTGTAGACACAACAGATAACTCTTTTTCCTTTCCCAGCCATTCGAAAAAATTTGCTATGAATTTCTGCCCCCCTGAAAAATAAGGCAGGTAAGGGTAGGGGGCTATGGCTAATACCTTCTTCATCAGGATTCTAATTCAACCGCAGCTTCTTTCGCTCCCTCCAGTCCATATATATACCACCCAGGAAGAAAAGCAGTATGATAAAGGATGCGATATACATGATGGAAACACCCTTCTTTACACTGGCAGGTTCGAAAACAAATTTAATACTGTGTTTGCCTGCTGGTATCGATAAGCCACGCAGTACATAGTCAGCCTTGCAATAAGGAACCGTCTTTCCATCCAGTAAGGCTTTCCAGCCCCTGGGATAATAGACCTCACTGAATACCGCAAACTGGGGGCCATTGCAATTGGCTTCATATTCAATGGCGTCATTATCAAATTTGGTCATCCTGATCGAAGAAGAAGAATCCCTTTGCGGTTGTACAACGGCGTCTTTAAATTCCATTTCAACTATGGCTGTGTCTTTGAGGTGGGTCTTCCCGATCATGGTGAGTGATTGAACCGCATTGTCAACAATCGTTACATTTTTCACCAACCAGCAATTGCCAAATGCGTCCGGATTAGGGATCACCATTTCCTTCCCGGTTTGAGGATTCTGGATGAACAAATATTTTGTGTTGAGCATGTTGATGATGGCTTGCTCTGGCCGGTTCGACATATATCTTTCAATAACGTCCTGGTAGATCCTGAGTTTAGCGGGATGATAACCACCTATGGATTTATGGAAATAGGAGGTCCTGGCTTCCTGGTAGGTATCGGCTGCCATGTTCAATACCCGGAAATTCGGATCCTTATCAGCTAAAAGAACCTGGTCATTGGCAGAAGGGGTGAAGTTTTCACTGGTCATTTCTTCAGGTGAACGATAATTATCATCATTCAGGTATTCATGGTCGACAATTAAAAGATCGATGCTGCTGATCAAAAAGAATAAAATACCAGCCAGCAGCGGTTTAATGAAACCACGGATATACATATAGAGTATGCCCAGTACAAAGCCACCGAATAACAGGGACCTGAGTAATTGTTCTCCAAACATGCTTCTCCTGTCACCCTTCAACCCGGAAACGATCAGCCGCCCCAATTCAGTGTTGCCACTATTGTCCCAGCGATTATTAAGGAGTAATGGATCAAGCGGAGAATTATAATCCATGGCAGCATACATCAGGATCATCACTCCGAATAATGCTCCGAATGCTATCAGTATTTTCTTAAATTCTGTTTTCAGTAATTCACGGCTCTTCTCACGGAATAAAATAAATTGTAATGCCAGTACAGCCACCAGGGGCAAAGTGAATTGGGTGATCACCATGGCCATCGAGGGGGCACGGAATTTATTGTAAAGAGGAAGTTTATGGAACAAAAAATTATTGAAGCCCGGTAAATACTTCCCCCATGCCATCATGATACCCAGTACGGTTACGGCCAGCAAACCCCATCGTAAAGGAGTTTTTAATATCACAAAACCAATGAGTGCCAATAAACATACGATCACACCAATATAAGGCGGGCCTGAAGTGGAAGGTGCAATACCCCCCCAATACCGGGGCAGGCTGTTGGCAGCAAGATCGGCCGCCTGTGTTGGATCAACTCCTCTTGCAGTAAGCTTTTTAACCACATGTGATTTTTCTCCTGCCGTTTTTCCACTTCCTCCACCAAAAGCACCCGGCATAAGTATAACGAATGTCTCTGCCTTGCCCAGGCTATATTGAAATGCATAGGAAGTATCCAATCCTGAAGTCCTGGCTGCTTTCACAGAATCTCCCACGATGGTTACGTCTTTTCCACCGCGCATAGTGAAGGGCGTATATTCTGATGATGTCAATAGTGTTAACGCATTTCCCGCTAATCCTACGATACCCGCCAGCATGACGATACCCGCAGACATGGCAAAATGTTTCCAGTCTTTTTGTTTGATCCAGGTAATCGCATAAGAGATCGTAACCGCAGCCGCCACCAGCATAAAATAAAAACTGATCTGCGGGTGATTGGCAGCGATCTCCTGGAAAACACCGATCGTGGTAAGTGATAATCCCAGCCAGTATCTTTTTTCAAATGTGGCGATGAGACCGGCTAAAAGCAAGGGCACAAATGCAATGGCAAGCATCTTTGTTTCATGCCCTGCCCCGATGATGACCGCATTGTAAGTTGCAAAGCCATAGGCCAATCCTCCGAAAATACCGACCACTGGTTTCGTTCTCAGGACCATGCAGAGTATATAAAAACAAATACAGGCTAAAAAGAAAAAGTTGATGGGTTTGGGCATTCCCAGTGTAGCGATCTTCACCAGGTCGGGAATCACAGTCTTGCCCTGCATGGCTACCTGGTAATTAGGCATGCCACTAAAGAGGTTGGGATTCCAGAGCGGGAAATGACCGTTTTTTTCTTTGTATTGAAAAGCATCGTGTGACATCCCCTTCCAGCCAACGATATCATGCTGGTTCAAAACATTTCCCTGGATAGCCGGTTTGCAAAAAAGAAGGGAAACGATGAGAAATACAGCGATCGCGATGAAATGAGGGAGAACTTTTTTCAGCAAGGGGTTTTTCATGATGCCGCTTAATTTGGCTGACAAAATAATGCTATTTTAGACTAAAATCGGCATGCGCTGGCTTTTATTTTTATCTCGATTGGCATTCATTTGCGGGGTATTTTTTCTTTTGTCAATTTCTTTGCAGTTATATGACTGGACAGATAACCAGGATATCATCGGTACCGTCATTACCGTGGGCTATTTCATGGGAATGATCATTGTCCCGGTTACCATCCTTTGCTACCTTTTCGTCTTGCTTATCAAAAAGAGGTTAAAAGGGTATGTGCCTCTCTGGATCGTATTCGGCAATATTATTTTTTTATTCATTTTCCTTTATTATTTATTTTACCTGAATGATCACAGCAATACTTAAAGACCGGGGAACAAAACTATTTATCGGGATCGCCTGTTTTTTCTGCTGCAATGCACTGATTGCCGAATGCATTGGCGGAAAAATATTTTCACTGGAAGAAGTATTCGGCTTTAACCCTGCCAATCTTTCGATCTTCGGACAGACGGGGTTATCATTTACCTTAACCTGTGGCGTTTTGTTATGGCCACTGGAATTCATCATCACCGATATTGTAAATGAATATTACGGCCCCAAAGCGGTCAGGCGGATCAGTTATACTGCCGTGATCCTGATCTCCTATGCATTTGTCATGTTTTATGCCAGCATGCATACACCTCCGGCAGGATGGTGGATCAGTTCTAAAGCCGATAAAGGAATACCTGATATGCAGGCCGCCTATAGTGGCATCTTCGGCCAGGGGATGTGGATCATTTTGGGAAGTGTAATTGCATTTATGGTGAGCCAGCTCGTGGATGTGTATGTCTTTCACAAGATCAAGAAAATAACAGGCAATAAAAAAATCTGGTTAAGGGCTACCGGCTCCACGCTCATATCACAGCTGATTGATAGTTTTATCGTACTCACCATTGCCTTTAAGATCGGTGGCAACTGGACCTGGACACAGGTATTGGCAATCGGTTGTATGAACTATATATATAAATTCAGCATGGCCATCATCCTGACACCCGTGATCTATGCAGCAGAAAAGGGAATTGAAAAATACCTGGGACATGAAAAAGCACAAAAGATGAAGCGGGCAGCGATGGGGCAGGAGGATGCTTTTGATAATATACCTGCTGCAGGATAGGTTTAAGTTTTGGGTTTTAAGTTTTATGTAAAATACAATGGGAAGTCTCAATAGCTAAAACTTAAAACCTAAAATTAAACCAGCGACAATCTTGTCAATCGGAAGTGTTACGCATTCTTCTGAAAAATCATTCCAGTCAATCAGACGGAATGTCTCGGTTTCACCTGTTTCCTCATACATTTTCATCTCTCTTTCGTCAAATTCGAATGCAGTTGCCCGCATGGGCGCGAGAATGGGTGCCAGTGGCCTGACTTTATAATAAATGGAAATGATCTGGTGTTCCGGATTGAAAGCAGAAACCTGGAAATAATCCGTGGTATAAATATGATCAAGCGTTTCAATGTCCAGGTTTAATTCTTCCCGGAACTCTCTTTCCAGGCAATCCCTGGGCCCTTCTCCGAATTCCAGGCCCCCTCCGGGATATTTTGTGATATACATTCCGCGGATCAATTCATCACTTACCAGCACCTGGCGATGTTCATTGATAAGGATACCATAAACTCTTAGATTAAACTTGTTCATCAGGGGGAGCTAAAAGATTTTCCTCTTCAGGAAGAACCATCCGATAAATAAAGAAATGACCAATGACAATCCTACTGGCATGTAAAAGGCAAGCTTGGAATCCTGGTAAGGGATGGGCACGTTCATTCCATATATACTGGCCACTAACACCGGCAGCGTTAATACGATCGTGATCACAGAAAGCCTTTTCAATACTTCGTTCTGGTTATTCGCAATGATCCCTGCAAATGCATCCAGGGTACTCGAAAGGATATTACTGTAGATATTGGCCATTTCAAGGGCCTGTGAATTGTCAACGATCAGGTCATTCAATAATTCTTTTTCATCGTCGCTCAATCCCAGGAAATTGGTTCTCTCCAATTTGATCAGCAGGAGTTCATTGGAACGCAGGGCGGTTTGAAAATACACCAGGCTTTTCTGTACCCGCATCAACTGGAGCAGGTATTCATTCCGGTTGGCATCGTAGAGTTTTTGTTCAAGTGAATTCCGGCGCTGGTTGATCTCCTTCAGGTGGTCCATGTAATTCTGTACGACTTTCTCAAATATTTTCAGCACCATCATGTTCCGTTTATCGGGGTGCCGGTTCTGGAAAGTATTCAGGAATTTTTTGATAGCCGGGTTATCAAAGGAATTCACGGTCACGATCTGGTTATCCGTCAGGATGATACTGATCGGGATCGTGATATAATAGGCGTCGCTTTCGTTGAATGTTTTATTTTCTGTGGGTGTCTTGATCACCACCAGTTTTACATTATCCTCCAGCTCAAACCGGCTTCTTTCATCTATATCCAGGGAATCGGAGAGAAAATCCAGGGGGATATTCAATCCATCGGCCAGCTCAGAAAATTCTTCTTTTTTAAGCGGGGGAACCACGTTGATCCAGGTGCCGCTTTCGGGGCTGCTGATCTCGACGGTCTTTTGATCGATATTTTTGAAATACTGAATCAATACGAAGTACGATCTACGAAGTACGAAGTATGCGTTTGGAATGAATAATTATTGGAGGACACCGAAACTATCCGTTGTCAGTTACCAGTTATCATCTAATTCAGAGGTCCCGAGCGGATTCGAACCGCTGTAGGAGCTTTTGCAGAGCTCAGCCTAGCCACTCGGCCACAGGACCTTTTCGATTTACGAGTCACGAATTACGATTTACGAATAACTATTTCCTATTTACGATTTTTGAATTTAGATTTGAATATTAATGCCTGCAAATATACATTTTATTTGCGGAATTCCTTAAAAACGAACAGAGTATGAGTCGTATTGCAGAGTCGGAATTAATTATAAATCCCCGGGGGGCCGTGTATCACCTCGATCTTTTACCCGATGAAATTGCAGGTACCGTTATCACCGTCGGTGACCCCGGTCGTGTGAAAGAGATCAGTAAACATTTTGATTCCATTGAAGTAAAAGCCAGTCACCGGGAATTCATTACACACACCGGTTATGTAGGAAAAAAAAGATTGACGGTTCTCTCTTCAGGGATTGGCCCTGATAACATCGATATTGTCATGAATGAATTGGATGCATTGGCTAATATCGATTTTAAAACAAGGACAGTTAGATCAAAACTAACGCCGATCAATATTATCCGGCTGGGGACTTCAGGTTCCCTGCAGGCGGATGTGCCCGTAGATAGCTTTGTTGCCTCTACACATGGATTGGGCATTGACAACCTCCTGAATTTTTACCGGCATGAACAGAATGATGAAGAACAACAGTTATTGCATTCATTTGTAACCCATACACAAATGCATGGGCAAATGAGTTATCCTTATATCAGTAGCGCAGCTGCTTCGTTGTTAAAACATTTTGTAACCGGTTTTCACCAGGGCATCACCGTGACCTGCCCCGGGTTCTATGGACCGCAGGGCAGAATATTAAGATTGGGTGTGCGTAATCCTGAATTAGTAAACCGGTTGACCGATTTTCGTTTCGGGCAACACAGGATCACTAATTTTGAAATGGAAACTTCTGCGATTTATGGTTTAGGTAAACTTTTAGGACATAATTGTTTGGCGATAAATGCCATTGTAGCGAATAGAGTTGTTAAAGAGTTCTCTAAAGATGGTCAGGCCACTGTTGAGAAAATGATTTTAAAATTTCTTGAAATATTTTCTGGCATGGCCTAGTTAAAAAATGCAGATAAAATTCTACAAATATCAGGGTACAGGAAACGATTTCATCCTTCTGGACAACAGAAAAAATGAATACAACACCCTCTCTTCAGATCAGGTTCGACGTTTATGCGATCGTCGCTTTGGTATCGGTGCAGATGGAGTCATGCTCATGAATGAAAAGAACGGATTCGACTTTGACATGAAATACTATAATTCAGATGGCAGAGAAGGAAGTATGTGCGGGAACGGTGCGCGTTGCATGACCAAACTTGCTTATCACCTGGGCATGCATAAGAATGAATACATTTTTACAGCTGCGGATGGCCAACACG
>DATINK010000393.1:0-7961 GCA_035474355.1 Chitinophagaceae bacterium
ACCAGCTGGTTATTGAGTTTGATAGTTTTAGTAATTCTATCTGTACAGTCAGGAGTTGTTGCAGTCAGTGTAACTGTATGCTGGCTGACTGAAGGAACGATAATGACCGGGTATTGAATGGTACTGCTGCCTGCATTTCCAAAATCCCAGTTCAGGGTTGCCAATGCATTTCCCGGATTGCTCGTGAAGTATATGGTATCTTTTTTACAGGAGGAATGTACTTCGTAACTGAACTGAGCCGAAACAATACCAGCCATCGGAAAAGAGATCCTTGCACCCGGCGGCGTCATTAATCCGCACTCATTGAGTAATGTATTCCCGTCAGACCCGGTCAATAACTCTATCTGGTATATTCCGGGGAGTGTAACCGGTCCGGCCAAACGCATAGAAATAGTATAAGTAGCAGGCATGGGCGTCAGATTATTACTGCAGATACCGACAGCGCCGGTAATGGTCACTGTTTGCGGGCCGGTAATCCGGAAGTCGGAACCGTCAGTAGCAATCGAACTGCAATCAATAGGGTTTTTGAAAACCAATTGTATAACCGGGTTCGAGCATAACCCGGTAAATACACTATCCATGGCGGTAGGGGCAGGCGGAGCCGCAGGAAATGAAACTATGTTTCCGGTGACGACAAGCCTGCCACAATGATCTGCCATTGTATTTCCATCTGTGCCATCGCGTAAGGTAAGTATATGGGTACCGGTTGAGAGTGGGCTATTGAGCGTTAAAACTAACTGATCACCTAAATTATTAATGCAATTAACCGGAACGGCAGCAATAACTGCCGGCCCGCCGCTGATGAAAAAGTCGCTTCCATTGGGAGCAACAGTAGAGCACTGCATCTTTTTATTCATTTTCACATACACTTGTGTGCCATCGCAATTGGCATGGGCGATCAGCATCTCCGGTATTCCATCCGTGATAAGTGCGCTTCCGCCACCAAACAACAAACTGAACCCATGTTCTGTACGATTTTGATTACTGATCATTAAAAGATATTCGCGACCGGCTACAATGTTTGGCATTTGACTGAATAGATCCAACCCGGGGCTGCCACAAATAGCAAGACTGGTGCCCTGGTCATTGGCACCCGTTTCGCCAACTTCTTTCGACCAGTTACATGCGACAAAAAGCGAAGTGACGGTAAATACATCGATGGGATTATGCCCGGTGATATCAAATAACTGCCAGTCATAATTATCGGTGAGGTCATTGGGCGTGATCGTAAATCCAAGTGTTCCGCTCGAATAACAGGCGATCTTATACCAATAGGGATCAATATTCTGGTAACTGTTACCGTCGTTGCAGGGATTGGGCACCAGGGTTTGGCCACAATGAGGAATATAACTTTGCCCAATGGCCTCATCACCGCATACGAGCACGGCAGATACCGGGGTCATGCCGGGAACAGAACAAGACTGTGCCCGCACGTGACTCACTGACAAAAGCAAGGCAAAAAATAAGACCAGTTTGTTCCACATAATGACGGGTCCTCAGTAAATCGAAAAAGGATTGCAATTGGCGGCCATGGTATTCTGTAATTTACTAAACAATCGCCAACCTGCCTGCCGGCAGGCAAGGCCGGGGACTGTTCGTTGCCAATTTGCGTACTTTCGCCTGCTATAAAGCATTCCATTAAGATGAAAACAGTGATTGTTACCGGCGCTTCGGGTAACCTGGGTCAGTCAGTTATCCAAAAATTCCTGCAGGAAGGATTTCGGGTGATAGGAACCGTGATTCCCAACGATCCCGTAAAGCTGGAGATTCAGCATACTGCTTTTGAATCCCGTGTTGTGGATCTCATGAATGAAGAAGATGCTCAAAAATTTGTAGCAACAGTCGCCAGTGAAAAACAATCTATTGATGTTGCCGTACTTACGGTTGGCGGGTTTGCCATGGGGAAAATTGCAGAGACCAGCAGCGCTGATATTAACAAACAAATAAAATTGAATTTTGAAACTGCATATCATGTGGCAAAGCCTGTTTTCATACAAATGATAAAACAGGGCAGCGGAAAAATTTTCCTGGTAGGATCAAAACCCGGATTGGATGCACGGAACAGTAAAGGAATGGTGGCTTATGGATTGGCTAAATCCCTGGTCTTTCGTCTTGCAGAATTAATGAATGAGGAAGCTAAGAACACGAATGTTGTCACACATGTGATCGTTCCCTCCACGAACGATACCCCGCAGAACCGGAAATCCATGCCCGATGCAGATTTTTCCAAATGGGTAAAACCGGAAGCCATTGCAGATATCATACATTTTTACAGTTCCCCCGGATCTTCCCCCTTGCGTGAGCCTGTTTTGAAAGTGTATGGAAATGCATAATGGGTAATAAAATGCTCACGTAGATTCCCTCTCCCAGGTACTGAGAAACAAGTGCTTTTCTGGCAGACATTTTGCAAATACCCTCTGAAACAAACTGTACAATTATGAAACAGAAGGCGCTCTTTTTTTCCCTGGCTTTATTATTATTAATTGCGGTGGACACCCGGGCCCAAAAATCCTCTACGATCCTGAGGGCGGGTGTAAATTTTGCCAATGTTACCATTACCAATGATGGGGATATCGACAAGAACAGTGTACTGACCAGTTACCAGGTAGGAGTGATGGGTGATTTTCACATCCTTTCCGTTTTATCATTACAAACAGGTGTATTGTTCACGGGAAAGGGTTCAAAAACAGAATCCGGTGATCCCAATGGGAATACCTATAACCGTGCAACGAGCAATCCCTGGTATATCGAGATCCCGCTATATGCTGTTCTCAAATCGCCCACTGGCCCGATAAAATTCTTTGCGGGTGCAGGCCCTTATATCGCTATTGGGATAGCCGGAAAGAATAAAGTGGATGGAAAATTCCTGGGAAGCAGTTTTCAAAGTGAAAAAGACATCCGTTGGTCAAATGATGATCCTTCAACGCTGGATTACGAGGAAGGGTCGGGTTATGGAATCATGAAACGATTTGATTATGGATTAAATGGCATGCTGGGTTTACAGGTAACCAAACTCGTAGTCTCTTTAAATTATGGGCTCGGACTTGCGAAACTCCAGTCGGGCAGCAATAGCTCAGCAGATGATCAGAACAAGCACCGCGTACTTAGTTTAATTGTAGGCCTTAGGTTATAAGTAGGTGGCGTTTTATAGTTCAATTGGATCAGCAACGCTCATTTCGATGAGCGTTGCTGTTTCCAGGCGGTCTGTATGACTTAACTTGCGGTCTAATTTTTCGCTGATGTCACGTTATATGAAATGGATCGGGGTGGCTGCGGTCGCAGTGATGGTCTTTGCCTGCTTTATTCCCTGGTTGCAGATTCCCTCACGCCAGATCGAGATCTCCGGGTTTCATTCAGCAGGAACCAACTATGGCAAACCAGGTGTTTTTCATTTGTTCATGAGTTTTTTCTTCCTGGTTTTTTCATTGACACCCCGTATCTGGGCAAAACGGGCCAACCTGGGTATCGTAGCCATCAATTTCGCATGGGCAGTCAGGAATTATTTTGCTTTGAGTGCCTGCGAAGCAGGGGAGTGCCCCGAGAAAAAAGCAGGTTTGTACCTGATGATGATAGCATCGTTGTTGATGTTAGTTGCTGCCTTGTTCCCGGACATGAAATTACCTGAGAAGAAAGTTGAAGGTGGTTGAATATTCAACCTTGTTCAAACAATTTTGCCACTCCGAATGCAGCAGCAGCAGCCAATGCTCCAATTAAAGTAACTCGTATTCCCCCCCATACCGGACTGACGCCCGTTATCTTGCTTTTGAAAAAACCAAAAATGAAAAGGCAGATCAGGGTCACGATCGCTGAAACGCGTAACCCATCGAGAGGGTTGGATAAAAAGAAATAAGGAGTAAGTGGCACCAGTCCTCCCACAGCATAGGAGATACCAATATTCAATGCCGACTTAGTCGCTCTACGGGGATCTGGTTTTTCCAAACCCAATTCAAATTTCATCATGAAGTCGACCCATTGTTTCTCATCCTTAGTGATCTCATCCGTAGCCTGCTGCTGTATTTCCTCACTTAAGCCGATACCGGCGAAGAAATCTTTGACTTCCTGCTTTTCTTTTTCCGGAACTTTTTCCACTTCTTCATATTCCCTCTTCAATTCACTTTTATAATGATCCTGTTCTGTTTTCCCGGCCTGGTAGCCACCCAACCCCATCGCGATGGAACCGGCTGCGATCTCCGCAATACCCGCGATGATAATGATACCTGTTGAACTCACAGCCCCGCTTAACCCTGCCGCCAGCGCAAAGGGCACGGTAAGCCCATCGCTCATGCCGATCACGATATCCCTGAGGGCATCGCTGCTTTTTAGATGATTTTCCTGGTGGGACAAAAAGTTTAAAGTTTAAGGTTTAAAATTGTCGATACTTGGTTACAAACTTAACCTTAAACTTTAGACTTTAAACCTATTAAAGGGCAGCTAGCGATCTTTTAATTATTTCAGCCGCTTCCAGGATCTGTTGTTGATTGATGACCAGTGGCGGAGCCAACCTTATTTTATCCCCGTGTGTGGGTTTGGCGAGTAATCCATTTTCCTTCATGACCAGGCAAAGTTCCCAGGCAGCATCGGTATGCGGATGATCGATCACGATGGCATTGAGCAGGCCCTTGCCACGAATAACATTTATATATGGGGAATTAATTTTCGCGAGTTCTTTTCTCAGGATATTTCCCATGGTGAATGCATTCTCAGCCATTTTTTCTTCTTTTAGTACGGTGAGGGCTGTCATAGCAACGGCGCAAGCCATTGGATTTCCGCCAAAAGTAGATCCGTGTTCACCCGGTTTGATCGTGAGCATGATCTCATCGTCGCATAAGACAGCGCTTACGGGCATTGTACCACCACTTAATGCCTTTCCAAGAATGAGTATGTCGGGCCTTACTGATTCATAATCGCAGGCTAATAATTTGCCCGTCCTGCTCAGGCCGGTTTGAATTTCGTCAGCGATAAATAATACACCGGCGTCTTCGCAAAGTTGTTTCGCTTTTGAAAGATATCCATCCCCCGGTACCACTACACCGGCTTCTCCCTGGATGGGTTCAACCAGGAAGCCGGCAATATGTTCTTCGGCGAGCACATTGGCCAATGTTTTAAGATCATCAAATGGAATGGTTACAAATCCTGGCATGAAGGGACCAAAATTTGTTTTGGCCAACGGGTCACTGCTAAAAGAAATGATGCCGGATGTCCGGCCATGAAAATTCCCTTCACAAACAATGATCCTGGCTTTGTCATGCGGAATTCCTTTTACTTCATAGGCCCATTTCCGGCAAAGCTTGATCGCTGTTTCAACGGCTTCCACCCCGGTATTCATAGGCAGCACCTTATCATACCCGAAATAACGGGTAATGAATTTTACATATTCACCCAGTTTATCACTATGAAATGCCCGGCTGGTAAGGGTGATCTTTCCTGCCTGTTCCAGGAATGAACGAATGATGGCAGGATGACAATGGCCCTGGTTCACCGCGGAATAACCACTCAGGAAATCAAAATATCTTTTTCCATCCACATCCCATACATGCACGCCTTCACCGCGGTTCAGTACAACAGGGATCGAATGATAGTTATGCGCTCCATACAGTTCTTCCTGCTCGATGAACTGGCGGGAAAGGGAGGATATGTTTATAGTTTGTTGCATTTTGATAAATAAGGGATGAGAAATAAGAAATAAGAAATAAGGAATGAGGAATGAGGAATGAGGAATGAGAAAGTAACCCGCTTCAATAGCAGGTAAATACGTGCTTATCCTCGATGATCCAGGAGGTCCAGGTTGCAACCGAGAAAGAAGGATATAAAACTATTCTGTTTGATAGTTGTTATTTTTAAGAAATTTTCACTGTAAAGGTAATCAAATTTTCCGGTAAAGCCCACGGTTTCAACCGTGGGAGTCAAAAAAGGAATGAGTCAAAAAAATAATTTGTATGGCATATAAAATTCCGGATGCAACAAGAATCGGACACGTTCACCTCAAAGTGGCCGACCTCGAAAGATCATTGAAATTTTACCGCGATTTGCTGGGCTTTGAACTACAACAATATTATGGGGATAGTGCCGCTTTCATTTCTGCGGGTGGCTATCACCATCATATCGGCCTGAATACCTGGTACTCGAAAAATGCTCCGCCGGCCCCGCAACGTTCAGCAGGATTGTTTCATACTGCCATTGTATACCCGACGAGAAAGGACCTGGCCATTATATTAAAAAGACTAGTGGATGCAGAATACCCGTTGACCGGCGCCTCAGATCACGGCGTATCCGAAGCCTTATACTTAAATGACCCGGATAATAATGGGGTTGAACTTTATTGGGACCGGCCCGCAGAACAATGGCCAAGAGATGAAAAAGGAAATTTGTTGATGGGAACAGAAGCGCTGGATCTGCAGGATCTCTTAAGCCTTGCCTGAAACTTCTTTTACAAAATAATGGGGAGGAAAGGTCAACCCATGTTTTTTATCCTTTTCGAAAATTCCATAAACCGTACTTCCGCTTCCTGACATGGATGCATATACAGCCCCGGCAGCATACATGTGGTCCTTGATATCCACGATTTCCGGGTATTGACGAAAAGCCTGCTTTTCAAATGAATTGGTCATATCATCTTTCCACCTTTCGATGGGGCTATTAAGAATTTCCTTTAAGGGTTTCCCTGGTTTTGAGGGTTTGATACTCCGAAAAGCCTGGCCGGTGTCAATATGTATACCCGGGTAAACCAATAGAAATTGATAAGCTGACAGGTCGATGGCAACGGGTTCTGTCAATTCTCCTCTCCCGGTTGCGTAACAAGGTTGATTGAGGATGAAAAAAGGACAATCGCTTCCCAGCTCAAGCGCATAGGCCATCAATTGCTGCGTATTGAGTTTTAGTTTGAATTGATCGTTCAACAATTTTAGTGTATAAGCTGCATCGGAACTGCCTCCTCCGAGCCCGGCCCCCGCCGGAATTGTTTTATGCAGGTGGATACTGATGAAGGGGAGTTTGGGAAAATCTTTTTTCAGAAGTTTATAAGCTTTGGTACAAAGATTTTGCACAGATTCTGATCCTATGCTCAAACCGCTTTGGGTCAGGGGGATCGTTGTACTTTTTGCTGAACTCTTAAATTTTGTGATCTCAAGAATGTCGGTAATGCCTACGGGATAAAAAACAGTTTCGAGGTCGTGATACCGATCACTTCGCTGACGTAAGATATTCAGGCCCAGGTTGATTTTACAAGGGGGAAAAACAATCATGCAGGGTCTATTACTTCTTCTTTTTCTTTCGGCTGTTGATCTCGTCGCGAATGGCGACGGCGCGTATATAGTCTTCCTTATCGAGTACCTCATTCAGGAGAGCATTCAATTCTTCCACCGTCATTGTTTTCAGGTCTTCCGTACCGGTAGCCCCGGTCTCTTCCACCATTGCTTCCTGTTTTGTTTTTTTCTTCTTGGTACCCGTTCCGGTATCTTCCATCAAAATGCCGGCACTGTCCAGGATATTTTCATAAGTATATATGGAGCATCCGAAACGCACGGCCAGTGCGATGGCATCGGAGGTCCTGGAATCGATCTCTACGGTATCATTTTCTGAAGAACATACCAGCTTGGAATAAAAAATGCCTTCCTGCAGGTCGCTGATGATGATCTCATGCAGGTCGATCGCAAAAGCATTCATGAAGTTCTTCATCAGGTCGTGGGTAAGCGGACGGCTGGGTTGCATTTTTTCAAGTGCTACGGCGATCGCCTGGGCCTCAAATCCCCCGATCACAATGGGTAACCGGCGAAGCCCGTTCATTTCACCCAGCACCACCGCATAGGAGTGGGTTTGCGTAATACTATGCGACAGCGCCACTATTTCCAATTCAATTTTTTTCATACAGCAAAACTATTACGAATTTAAGTCATTCAGTTTAATGCCTTGAATTTTAGCCATAAATATTCAGTCGGCAACTTTCCGATAACGTAAATCGTAAA
>DATINK010000394.1:0-3055 GCA_035474355.1 Chitinophagaceae bacterium
TCAGGGCCTGCCAGATATCTCCATTAATATGCGCATTGATCCCCAGCAACTGGTATTGCAGTTCTGAAAATTTTTCATTTGAAAAATAAGTCTTCCATTCGATGGGTACCGGGTTACCCTCTCTATAAGCCTCGACAGCATTGAAAAAAAGTGCGGCAAACCGGGTTTCCATTCTTTGCATCAGGGTATGTGCCTGTTCATCGGCGTATAAAAAAGTTTGCGCTATCCTGGCGGTCGTCCTGAAGTACAATTCAGCAAAATGACTGGCCGGGGACTTACTATGACTGACAGCATCCAGCTTTTCCAATAATACGACCTCTTCATCGCGGATCTGTGCATGACAATAAAAACACAGGGATAAAAAAACCAGTAATAAATAAAAGGGCCTCATCATCAGGTATCAATCATGATCAATTCCGGATTTAAAATTAACAAACTATTGCTGACAGAGGCTAAAGCTATCCCTGCAGATTTCTTAGTTTTGAACCGAAATGAAGCAGATCCTCCTCCGGTCCTTGATGGCTTTCATTGCAATTGTTAACTGTACCTCCCTCACGGTCCGGGCACAGAACATTACAGGCATATGGAGAGGATATTTCGTTTCTGAAGATTACAGCCAATATAAATTTGAATTGCAGATCGAACAAAAAGGTACAGCCGTTTCGGGCGTATCCTATTCTTATCTCAGCACTGTTTTTTATGGTAAAGCTACCCTTACAGGAAGTTTTAGCAAGAACAGCCAAAGTGCATTGATCCGGGAAATCAAAACGGTTGAAGTCAGGATGTCCTCTATTTCCCAGGCCTGTATTATGAAATGTATATTTCAATATGATAAGTCGGGCAGGGAAGAATTCCTCGAAGGAACTTTTACCAGTACTTATGAAAAAACCGGGATTGGAGGGAAACGCGGAGAGGATTGTGGTGGCGGAAAAGTATATTTAAGAAAAGTGACCACCTCGGACTTTTACATTGAACCTTTTCTTCGCGATAAGATCAAAAAGACAGAGGTCATTATCAAGACACCCGTTAAAATAGATACCGTAGCGGTTGTCAAGAAAAAGCCCATTATTAAAAATCCACCGGTTGTCAGGAATACGATCAAAAATCAGCCGGTAACCAAGATCAATACCCCGGTTAAAGTGAATGTAGATACCCTGAAAAAGACAGAGACGGGAATCACCAAAATTGTTATCCCGCCGATTGAAACGCCCGACCCGGAAGTGCTGAAAACCCGGGAGAACGAATTGCTCAAGACCCTGATCGTGAGTGACCCGGATGTGACCGTCAAACTCTACGACAATGGTGAGATCGACGATGATACGATCTCCGTTTACCTGGATAAAAAACTGCTCCTTTCTAATAAGCGGCTGACTGCCTCTCCCCTGACCATAAAACTAAAAATGGACGAGGATAACCCCAACCATGAACTCGTGATGGTCGCTGAAAACCTGGGCAGGATCCCTCCCAACACATCTTTAATGATCGTTGAATCCGGCGAGCAACGTTTTGACGTCCGCATTACGTCTACAGAGCAAAAGAATGCCGTTGTCAGGTTCAGGTATAAAAAAGCCAATTGATCAAACTATTTACCTTCTATTTGCCCCGTCCCCTAAAGAGGAGCAATAGCAATTAATTGTTGAATAGATTATTTTTTAAAAAACGAAGACACCCCTTTAGGGGGACGGGGCTTAACCGTTTCTGTAATTTATAATTGCCAATGACATTTTTCATCTATTTTTCCGGCATCATGCAGCGTTTGGTTTTATTGGCAACTATTCTTACCTGTTCATTCATTGGTTCAGCCCAGGATATTAATGGAATCTGGAAAGGTAAACTGGTCATGGAACCCGGTGGTTGTTTTCCCGTATATAATATTGAGTTGCAATTACAGGTAGCCGGCACAAAGATCACCGGCGTATCTTATCATTTTTCAGATACAAACAATTATGTAAAAGAAAGCTTTGAGGGCAGTTACCGGAAAGACAGCAATGAACTGAACATTCTTGAACTGGGGGTAACAACTTTCCATGTACCTGCAGATTGCATACCCTGCATAAAAAGATATATGCTCACCTATCATAAAGGTGGCACGGAAGAGCAATTACGGGGTTCATGGTCCGGGAAAACGATGGACAATAAAGCTACCTGTCCCCCGGGGACGATCGTATTGAACCGGTTTGATAAATCTACATTCAAGCCCGAACTCAGGTTACCGCCTACCCTGACCAAAAGAAAAGCGGAGTTGGTAAGAGAGATCAGAGTAGATACGGGTACCATCCGGATCGATTTCTACGATAATGGCCAGATCGATGGAGATACGATCTCTGTATATGTAAACAATATGCCGGCTGTATCGAATCAGCGGCTCAGTACAAAACCCGTGTCCATCAAAGTGAAGATCGACCTCAAAAGAACCGAGCAGGAAGTGATCATGGTGGGTGAGAACCTGGGATCCATTCCCCCGAACACCGCATTAATGATCATCAATGCAGGTGAAAAAAGATACCAGCTCTACCTCACTTCAGATGAACAAAAGAATGCCATGGTGAGATTTATTTACGAAAAGCCCACTGACACCGTTAAATAATTAAAGATTAAAAATTAAAGATTAAAGATGTTGGACATGGTTGGGTCTTTCATCTTTAATCTTTAATCTATCATCTTTAATTTAAAATCCTCTCGGCGGAGTTGTCGGTGCTTTTGGCAACTCTTTCCTCGGTAATTTATCATCCCGCTGAGCCGTATTATAAACGAAACTTGCAACGATAGTAGAAGCTTGTTTCAGGTCCTCAGGCACCAGGTGATCGTATGTATCCATATTAGAATGGTGTGTCCGCGTATCATATTCGATCTCATCCTGGATGAACTGGAAGCCAGGGATACCGACAGCATCGAAGGACAAGTGATCCGTACCACCTGTGTTATCCAACGTAATGGTTTTGGCACCCATATCATTAAAGGGTTCAAGCCATGCTGAAAAAATAGAACCCACCATTTTATTACCCTGGGTATAGACGCCCCGGATCTTGCCGGTTCCATTGTCCAGGTTAAAATA
>DATINK010000395.1:0-3812 GCA_035474355.1 Chitinophagaceae bacterium
CGGAAAGCAGGAGTCTGGGCCTGTGATATCAGTGAAGTAGCGCTTGCTGTGGCCAGTAAAAATGCGAAGAGCCTGGGCGCCGATATACATTTTGAAAAACTGGATATCCTCAATAAAGAAGAACATCCTCGTCTTCCCTTATTTGATATCATTGTCAGCAACCCTCCTTATGTTCCGCTACGGGATAAATCTCAAATGCAGGCCAATGTGGTAAAATATGAGCCTGCAGAAGCATTATTTGTTCCGGATGATGACCCCTTACTATTTTATAAAGTAATTGCAGGGCTCAGCAAAGCAAAATTGAACCCGGGCGGAATGGTCTTTGTTGAAACACATGAAGATAATAGTGAACAGGTAGCTGCATTATTCAGGTCTGCAGGGTTTAAAGTTGAGATCAGGAAAGATATGCAGGGAAAAAATCGAATGCTAAAAGCTACTTCACATTCGCCACAACCTTAGCCTTGTTCAGCTTGGCCAGGCGCATGATCCTGTAAACTTCCCCATAATAAGCAATGGTATCGGCATTGATCACCACGGTAGGTGTATCTACCAACTTTCTCACCCTATCCACTTCAAAGTGTATCATGCTATCCAGCATGGAAGGATCGATCTCCCGCTGGCCAATGAAGAATTTCTGGTCCTTGGTGATCGATACCACGATATTTTGCTTGGCCTTTGTATCCTTGGTTCCTTTGGGATTATTCACTTTGACCACATTGGGGTTAGCAAGCGTGGAAGTGATCAAAAAGAACATCAGGAGGATAAAAATGATATCCACCAGGGAATCGGTAAAAACCTCCGTTTCGTGTTTATGTTTTTTTCTGAATTTCATGTAGGTGCTTTACCGTGTGGGTTCCTGTAATACATCCAGGAAGTCAGAAGCAGAGGCTTCCATCCTGTTTGCTGTTTTATTGATCTTTGTATTCAGGTAATTATAACAAAGAAAGGAAACCAGCCCGATCAAAAGGCCCGATATGGAAGTGATCAGTTTGGTATAAATTCCCTGTGAAATGGACCCGATCTCCAGCTCATTCGCGTGCTGGATCTTTGAAAACAATTGCATCAGCCCCACCAGCGTACCAATAAATCCGAAGATGGGCGCCGCTTTAGAGATGACAGAAAGTATGTTCAGGTTCTTTTCCAGGTTATACATTTCCAGCTCCGCCACATTATCCATACTCGCTTCAATCGCATCGATCGGCTTCCCGATCCTTTGTATGCCTTTATCGATGATACGGGCCACTGGATTGTTGGTATTCTTGGCAAAACTCCGGGCTGCTGCCACATTTCCGCTGGTGATATGATCGCGGATGATATTCATGAAATTGGCATCGATCCGGCTGGCCTGGCGGATCGCTATATACCTTTCAGCAAATACATAGATCACAAACAAAAACATGACCCCCAGCGGGATCATGATCCATCCTCCCATGGCCAGGAGTTTAAATAAACTATAATGTTCCCCGCCCGAGGTACTGGCTGTTTGTTCCAGGATGCGGTGGGTCGTGTCAGCGATCTGTAACAGGTCGATCATACTTATCTCTTTAGGGGTGCAAATCTAAATTAAGGAGGCGTGTTTTCTGGGTTCTTTTATCCCCGATTGAACGAAAAAAATAATGCCACGTTGTCCGTGGCATTCAAGTTTTTGTATTCTTTAACAAGACTAAAATGATTCAGTGCCGGCATGTTTCACCATTAATGCCTGGATCTGTCTCATCGTATTTTCCATACCAACGGCACTTCCATCGAGGAAGATCACGTTACCCTTGCCAAATTCGGCGAAATTCTTTACCGCTTCGGTCCACATACTGAAAAGAATAACATTTGTGTCCAGGTTTGCCTGCTTCATTTGTTCTGCCGCTTCGGTCATACCCTTTGCTACTTCCTGGCGGAACAATGCCACACCTTGTCCACGCAGCCGCGCAGCCTCTTTTTCCGCTTCCGCTGATATCTTGATCGCATTACCCTCCGCTTCCGCTGCCTTGGTCTTGGTGATCAACAATGCCTGTCCTTCGTTTTCAGCTGCTGCTTTGAGGTTATTGGATGCAACTACTTTACTCATCGAATCCAGGATCACTTTATCGAATGTGATATCATTGATCTGGAGGTCCAGGAGATGATAACCCCAGTTCTCCAGTACATGATCAACTTGTTCTTTTACATATTCCACGATCTCCTTCCTTAAACCCAGCACTTCAGCCTGGCGCTTGGAAGCGACATAGGTCCGGATCGAACCTTCGATGGTGCGGATCAGGGCCTGCATCATGTCTTTTTCACTTACAAATTTGAAAGCGACTTTCTTGATCGTTTCTTCTTCCTGGTTCTGTACGGAATACAATAACATCGATTTGAAATATACATTGGCCTGGTCACCGGTGATGGCCTGGAATTCCAATTCCACTGAACGATTCTGGTAAGATATTTTACGGAAAACCGTTTCGAGGAAGGGAAGTTTCATATTCAAGCCGGGCATAACGACCCGCCTGTATTTTCCGAACATGGTGATCACGCCGATAAATCCCTGGTTGATACTGAAAAAAGAACTAAAGAAAAGAAGTACAAGGATGAATATCCACCAATAAGAAGCAAAAAAATGGGAGAGGTCCATATACGATGATTTAAACCACAAGTTACGTTAACTTCTTTCACACCATATCTGCACAAGATGAACCATGGTTTCGACAGCTTTGTTCATATCCTGTACACTGATGAATTCCAGTTTGGAATGAATGGCTTGTTCGCCGGCAAATAAATTGGGACAAGGCAGTCCCATAAAGGAAAGTTTGCTGCCATCCGTGCCTCCCCTGATGCTCTCCATTTTCAGTTCCAGCCCAGACCGGGTGATGGCTTCTTTGGCATATTCGACGACTTCCGTGTGCTGGTCCAGCACTTCTTTCATATTCCGGTATTGCTCAATTACTTTATAATCAAAACTTGCTTTCGGATAAGTGCGTAAAAGTTCTTCGATCTGTGTACGCAGGTAATCTTCTTTTTTCTTCAATCCCTCCGTATCAAAATCGCGGATGATAAAATCTATCGTGCATTTTTCAGCGATCCCTTCCACCCTCACAGGGTGAATAAATCCGCGCTTGCCATCTGTGGATTCAGGTGAAAGACGGTCTTTGGGAAGCGCAGCCAGTATCTCTCCCGCGATCTTCATGGCATTGATCATTTTATCTTTCGCATATCCCGGGTGAGCGATGACACCATGTATCGTTACTTGTACGCCATCAGCACTGAAAGTTTCATCTTCCAGCGAACCCGCATCTCCACCATCCAATGTATAGCCGAAGTCAGCACCCAGTTTTTTCATATCCACTTTGGCCGTTCCTTTTCCCACTTCTTCATCCGGCGTAAAAAGGATCCTGATCGTTCCGTGTTCGATATTTTTCTGTGTGCTGAGGAAATGGGCGAGGTCCATGATCTCCGCTACCCCGGCTTTATCATCAGAGCCCAGCAAGGTTGTACCCGATGCAGTAATGATATCATGCCCGATCAGTTTTTGCAGGTAGGGATATTCGGCCATGCGTAAAACCTGGGTTTCATCGTCAGGTAAAATGATATCCTGTCCCTGATAGTTACTGTGCAGAATAGGCTTGACACCTGTTCCGCTGCAATCCGGCGCCGTATCCACATGTGCGCAAAAACAGATCACGGGCGTTTGCTTTTTTGTTGTGGCCGGAATCGTTGCATAGACATAACCCCATTCGTCGGTTTGTGCATCTTTGATCCCCATTTTTTTCAATTCATCCACCAATAAACGGCTGAGGTCTTTCTGTTTTTCCGTTGTGGGGTAAGAATCAGACTGGGGG
>DATINK010000396.1:0-2254 GCA_035474355.1 Chitinophagaceae bacterium
TCTTATGGAGATGAATGACCACGGGATAATTTCCCAGCTTACCGGAAAAACATTTGTACCAGCTATCCTCCTGGGCCTGCCCAACCGTTGTTCCCAGCAGGAAGACAAACAAAAAATAAACAGGAATATATATTTTACGCATGGCGTAGATTTACTATATAAAGAAAAACATTAGCGGTTATCTTGCAAAGCCGGACGGCACACCTGTGAAAAACTACAATCGGCAATCTAACTAATTTTACATAGTTTCCAAACTTACGCAATCCCGAATATGGCCAACCTGAGTCTATCCATCATTGAGATCGTTGTACTAATGCTGGGCGCCGTGATCCTCGGCATTACGATCCACTTTTTTTTCACCAATCGTCGTGGCATGAAAAACCCATCGATGGAATCTGATAAGGTCAACAAGAATTTTGATGAATGGAAGCTGAAATATTTCAATGATATTGAACTGCGCGACAAAGAGCTGGGACTTCTTCGTCAAAGAGCCTCAGAAGCAGAAGAGAATGCCGAAATATATACGATCGAATCTGATGAGCTCCGCAAGCAAAATAAAATTCTCCAGTCGGAAATTGAGCAATACAGGAAAACGCCGCTTCCCACGACGGGAAAGACGGATTATATTGAACAGCTTCGCCAGGCGCAAAGCAACCTGATGGAGCACAATGAAAAGATCAATCAATTACTGGAACAGATCGACCTGGTGAAGGAAAAGGAAGAAACGCAACAGGAGATCATGCGCAGTAACGAAGAGCTTACCGGCCAGATTGCCAGTTTAAAATCCCTGCTGAATCAAAAGGAAAGGGAAATGGATACGATCCGTCAGAAAGAAAACCTGACCAAGGAAATGACCTCTATGCTGGATAATGCGTATAGTGAATTCGATATTTTACAATCCAAGATCCAGAAACTGGAATCCCAGGTAACCAACTCCAAAAGAGTGAACATGGATTACGAGGATCTCAAAGAAGGGTATGTAAAAATTACGGCAGACCTGGAAGAAACCAAATCCCGCGTGCATATCCTCACCACTCAAAACCAGGACCTGGACGCACAATTGAAAAACACAGAGGATAAATTACGCGAAGCCAGTTTCCAGCGCCAGCAACTGCAGAAAAGAGTGAGTTACCTGGAAGAGTTGAACAATGACCTGCAGGCTGTTTCCGATGCCAATAAAAAACTGGAAGGGCAGCTCAAGAGGATCGGCGAACTGGAAAGCAGGCTGAATATGGTATCTGAAGAAAGAGATGAACTCGCACGCCGTCAGATCAATGAATAGAGTCAACAGTCAACCGCTAACTTTACAGACTCAAACCTGTTTACATGACCAGGAACATTGCTGACCTTAGAAAGGAGTATTCCAAACAAAGATTATTGGAAAAAGATGTTGCCGCAGATCCCATTCTGCAATTTGAAAAATGGTGGGCAGAAGCAGTAGCCGCAGTAATAACGGAACCCAATGCCATGATACTGGCTACGGCGTCTATAGAAGCAGTTCCTTCAGCAAGGACAGTCCTGTTAAAAGAGTTCAGTGAAAAGGGATTTATTTTCTTCAGCAATTACGAAAGTTATAAAGCGCAACAATTGGCGGAAAACCCCAAAGCCTGCCTGGTATTTCTTTGGAAAGAATTGGAAAGACAAGTCAGGATAACCGGGATCGTTATCAGGCAAAGCGCAACAGAAAATGACAAATACTTCAATTCACGTCCTCACAGCAGCCGGCTGGCTGCCATTGTATCCCCACAAAGCCAGGTGATACCGGGCCGGGAATGGCTGGACAATGAATACAAAAAATTGGAGAATGAATGGAAAGACAGGGAGCCCCAAAGACCTGATCGCTGGGGCGGATACTTGGTTAAGCCGGTGATCATTGAATTCTGGCAAGGGGGCCTCAATCGCCTGCACGACAGGCTACAATATAGCCTCGAAGATGATGGTAACTGGAAGATGGAGAGGCTGGCTCCTTAAGAAGTCAGTCAGTCAAATGGGTCAGTGACCGTAACTATTTTCCTTTTGTCTTCCCGGGTTTCTTCTTTTTGCCCGTTGCGGGCCTGCTTTTTCCAAATGAGCCCTTGAATCTTTTTCCTTTTGCTGTTTTTTTATCGCCTCTGCCCATAATTCAAATTTTAATTAAAAATGAAATTGTTGAATAATTAAAAAAGCCCCGTCACCGGAAAAGTAAGGGAGCTTTTTTACGAAGGTAGTGGTGCAATTACAACTTTGCAGAAAGTTCTTTACCGGCCTTGAAGCG
>DATINK010000397.1:0-3194 GCA_035474355.1 Chitinophagaceae bacterium
GCCAGTTGTTGAATGGAAAAAATATAGACAAGCGTGGGTAATAATGCAATGATCACCACTACCAGGCTTCCCAGGTATTTGCCGCAGATGATCTGCCTACGGGTCAGCGGGCGGGTTTGAAGGAGCTCGTAAGTGCCGGCCCTGAATTCATCCGAAAAACTCCGCATGGTGATCGCCGGGATCAGTAGCAGGAGGATCCAGGGCGCCAATTGAAAAAACCGGTCCAGGGTGGCGTAACCGAAATCGAGAATATTATTCTCAAAAACAAAAAGCATGAGGCCATTGACGAGGAGGAAGACAATGATAGCAATATAGCCTGTCAGGCTGCTAAAGAATTGGCGGAGTTCCTTTTTACAAACAGAGAGCATGGGTTAATAATGCTGCAAAATACATAACCCGCAGTTGAATCCACGCAAACGAGGGATTGAATTCGTTTTTCCCACGGTTAAAACCGTGGGCTTTATGTTAATTTTATTTATAATGAGGATCAGACGGCGAAACTCTCACCGCAGCCACAGGTGCGGCTCGCATTGGGATTGCTGAAATAAAATCCTTTTCCATTCAATCCATCGGAAAAATCGAGTGTCGTGTTGACGAGATACAGGAAGCTTTTGAGGTCGGTCACCACTTTGAGGCCATTGTCTTCGAATACCTGGTCAACCGGTTTGATCTCGTTATCAAAATCCAGTTTATAGCTCAGCCCGGAGCAGCCGCCTCCTACCACACCCACACGAAGGAAATAATCGCTATCGCCGGTAATGCCTGCGTCCTTCATGAGTTGTTCGACCTTGACCTTTGCCTTGTCGCTAACATAGATACTATTATCAGTTGCTACGTTCATTTGCAATTCTTTTGCCCCTGTCCCCTAAAGGGGAATTAATTTTTTATAAAAAATTAATTTGTGCTTTTTCCACACCCCTTTAGGGGATGGGGGCCTTAATGTATAACGCTTTCCTCAACTTTTAGTTCCGGTAAGCCGTTCTTTTTCCTGTAATCATTGATCGCCGCCTTGATCGCATCTTCGGCCAATACCGAGCAGTGGATCTTTACGGGTGGAAGATGAAGCTCTTCCACGATCTCCATATTATCAATCTTCATGGCCTCGTCAATGGATTTACCTTTCAACCACTCTGTCGCCAGTGAGGAAGAAGCAATGGCAGAGCCGCAGCCAAAGGTTTTGAATTTGGCATCTTTGATCAGGCCGGTTGCCTGGTCCACATCGATCTGCAGCCTCATTACGTCACCGCATTCAGGAGCTCCCACTAACCCGGTTCCAACACTCGGCTTATTCTTATCCAGGGTACCCACGTTCTGCGGGTTGGTATAATGATTAAGCACTTTTTCTGAATATGCCATTTTAAAAATTTTAAGTTATAAGTTCTAAGTTTTAAGTATTGTTTTAGGTTATTATGTTTTATGTATTTACTTAAAACCTAAAACTTAACACTAATGATGGGCCCATTCAATACTATTCATATCGATCCCTTCTTTATACATTTCCCAAAGCGGGCTCATTTCTCTTAATTTAAGAACTGTGTCCGACACTTGTTTGATCGTATAATCGATCTGTTCTTCCGTGGTGAACCTTCCCAGTCCAAAACGTAGCGAACTATGTGCCAGATCGTCACCCAAACCCAGTGCTTTTAACACATAAGAGGGCTCTAATGAAGCCGAGGTGCAGGCAGATCCGGACGATACAGCGATCTCTTTGTTAAATCCCATCATCAAACCCTCCCCTTCCACATATTTGAATGAAATATTGCTCACATGTGGCAAACGGTGTTCTTTGTCACCATTCAGGTATGCCTCTTCGAGTTTCAACAGTTCTGTTTCCAGCTTATCACGAAGTTTACTGACTCTTTTTGTTTCCGTTTCCATTTCGTTCATGCAGATCTCGCAGGCTTTTCCAAAGCCAACGATGCCGGGAACATTCAATGTTCCGCTGCGCATTCCTCTTTCATGTCCGCCACCATCAATTTGTGCAGTGACTTTAACCCGCGGATTTTTCCTGCGCACATACAAAGCGCCTACGCCTTTCGGTCCATACATTTTATGCGCGCTGAAGGCCATGATATCGATCCCGTCTTTATTTACATCCACCGGGATTTTTCCAACCGCCTGTGTAGCGTCACTAAAAACAAGAATTCCTTTTTTCTTTGCCAGTGCACTGATCTCTTTCATCGGCATCACGGTACCGATCTCATTGTTGGCATACATGATTGCGATAAGTATCGTGGAAGGTTTGAGTGCAGCTTCCAGCTCAGCCATATCGATCAATCCATTGTCCTTTACTTTCAGGTAAGTGATATCTGCTCCCAGTTTTTCAAGATGCTTGCAGGTATCCAGGACTGCTTTATGCTCAATGTTGCAGGTGATGATATGATTGCCTTTGCTGGCATACATTTCAAAAACTCCTTTAAGCGCCAGGTTATCGCCTTCTGTGGCACCAGAGGTGAAAATGATTTCTTTTGGATCTGCATTGATCAGCCTGGCAACCTGTTCCCTGGCATTATCAACAGCACCTTCTGCTTCCCATCCAAATGGATGGTTACGACTGGCCGCATTTCCAAAATTGCTGGTAAAATAGGGTACCATCGTCTCCACTACCCGTGGGTCACAGGGGGTTGTGGCATTATGATCTAAATAAATAGGAAATTTCAACATATCTGAAAAAATTCTGGGACGTATATTATAAACACAAAATTAATCCAAATGGTTCTATTTGAAAGCTTTAATTTAGGCCTTAGCCCTTATTTTACAGAATTCGAAAGCCCTGGTTTTGGGTGGTCAGAAACAATCAATTATGCTGAAAATTGACCATATCGGGATAGCCGTAAAAAGCCTGGCGGAAGCAGTACCGCTATATGAAAAACTACTGGGAACCCCCTGCTATAAGACTGAGCTGGTTGAACTTGAAAAGGTAAATACGGCATTTTTCCGGATGGGAGAATCCAAGATAGAATTACTGGAAAGCACCGATCCAAACGGCGTGATCGCCAAATTCATAGAAAAAAAGGGCGAAGGCGTGCATCATATTGCTTATGAAGTGACCAGCCTCGAAAATGAGATCGCCAGGTTGCAAAAAGAAGGATTTGTCATGTTGGATGAAAAACCCCGCCCCGGAGCCGATAATAAACTCATCTGCTTCCTTCATCCCAGGAATACAAAAGCTGTGCTGGTTGAGCTTTGTATGG
>DATINK010000398.1:0-1994 GCA_035474355.1 Chitinophagaceae bacterium
CTTCTCTCTCTCAGGCTTTGGGAAATGACTGGAAAGGAAAAGTATCCCTGGTCATATATGCCTTTGGAATCGGGCTTTGTTTTATACAACCATTGATCGGGTTCGGTTGTTATGTATTGGTGGCAGGTATGTGGTTCATTCCTGACAAAAGATTTGAAAAAGTACAGGGTAAAGAATTATGATCAGTAACTAAAGCCTTGGATACCCTTCTTATTATAGCTATCATCGTCCTTATTTTATTCGCCTGGTTGTTCATCAGCGGGCGAAGAAGGAAATTACCCAGGCTGAAAGACCTTCCCGGTTTTTATCGTAAGATCCTGGCTGATGAAGTTGATTTTTATAACCAGTTGCCCCCACCGGAAAAAACAGAATTTGAAACCCGGATGCTGAACTTTCTTTCGAATGTAAAGATCACCGGCATCAACACTCCCGTTGAAGATATTGACCGGGTATTAGTAGCATCCAGCGCCATTATCCCGATCTTTGGATTTCCAAAATGGGAATACACAAACCTCAACGAAGTACTGTTATATCCTTCTCATTTTAATGATGCATTTCAACAGCAGGGCCCCGACCGGGATACATTGGGCCTGGTTGGATCAGGTTCTTTCCATCGCATCATGATCCTCTCTAAATCCAGTTTGCGGGAAGGATTTTCCAATAAGGCTCATACAGGTAATGTAGGGATACATGAATTTGTTCACCTGATCGATAAAACGGATGGAGCCGTGGATGGGATCCCTGAAGTTTTTCTGAACAAACAATATACTCTTCCCTGGGTCAATAGGATTCAGTCTGAAGTCAATAAGATATTGGAGGGCCAATCGGAGATCAATCCTTACGGCACAAAAGATGAGGGAGAATTCCTGGCGGTCGTTGCTGAGTATTTTTTCAAAAGGCCGGATCTGTTACAAACTAACCATCCTGAACTTTATGAAATCCTCACTACAATCTTCCGCCAAAAACCTCCCTCACCTGTTCTTCCATCTTAAACCTTATCACAAACTTCTTATTCCTCCTTCCTTATTTCTTATTCCTTATTTCTTACTGCCCTATCCCTGCATATGTCTTCACATAGGTTGCCAGTTCATCCCTGCTGGCTTGCAGACTGAGCAGGTCAGAGAGCTGGTTGAAATTCTCCGGGTCCACAACATTGCCATATGCTAATTTGGCCAATGCTAACCTGTTGGCCTCTGCACTGACCAACTGAATCAGCTGCCGGGCCTGTGTGCTGGTGAAAAAATAATCATTATTATTAAATATCCCCTGCAATGCCTGCATTTTTGCAAATGGCAACCATTCATTCTGGACATTGCGATAGAGAGTCCTGAAATCTTCATCGGCCATGGCCAAATGCCTGTATACGATCGGGTTCCCCGACTGGTAGCTATTCACGTAAGCTGCAAATTCATTTCGGCTTGACTGGTAACTGAATAAATCATTCATCTGGGTATAATCCGAGAAATTAGAAAGTCCGCGGTAAGCTGATTTAGCTAACTGGAGCCTGTCACTTTCTCCATTGACCAGACGAATGAGTTGCTTAGCCTGGTCAACAGAATAATAACTGGATGAATTTGAAAAAATTTCTGCCAAATAAGAAACCCTTGTGCTCGAAGGGAGTTTCTGTTGTGCTGTGTAATAGATAGTATTAAAATAGGATGCTGTCCAGGCTACCCTGCCTGTCTGCGAATTGCTATTGTTGTAATTACTTACATAGACAGCCAATTCATTACGACTGCTTTGCGTATAGAGGAGTGAATTGACATTACTAAAATTCTCAGGATCGGTGATCCCGCGAAAAGAAGATTTGGCAAGAAACAGCCTGCTGGCATCGTCATTGACAAGTACAATCAATTTCATTGCCTGGGCAGTGGTGAAGTAATTATTCAGGCTAGCAAATGCATTGGAGATATAGGTGCGCTTCTGGACAGAAGAATATTGCTGACTGGCACTGTTGTAAAGTTTATTGAATGCAGTGGCCGACATCGGCGTTC
>DATINK010000399.1:0-1658 GCA_035474355.1 Chitinophagaceae bacterium
ACACCAATATAAAATACATTCGGCTGCCCGGCTACGCCTGTTGCACCCACCGTTCGGCCGCCACGGTGAGGACCGATCATCCTCCATTGCATACTATTAAAAAGCCTGGGATCAATAGGCTGCGCATTTGAATTTGAATAAGTAATAAAGCCCAGGACGAGGAATGAAATAATTTTCTTTATCATAAATAATTGCTTTGTATAGGCAGATATCCTAAGTTAAGTCGAAATTCCGACTGCTGACTACAGATTGCCGATTGCCGATTGGTTCTAAAGTTTCCTTTCTTTCATCCACTTCACAAGCGCTTTCTTAAGAGCATGACCCATGAGTTTTTGTTTTTTGGGATCAGTAAGTAGTGCCCTGCTGGCTGCATTATCACCCACTTCGAGTAAGACCCGGTAAGGGGCGGTATTGATGTTTTCATCAAGACTATAAAAGCTCAGTTTGCCCGTAACCTGGCAACGATAATCGTTTCGACCGGTCGTACTATCGAGTAAGACACCCCGGTTTTCCAGGTCAGTCACATCGCTGATCGCTTTGATGAGCGTAGCCGCCAGTTCGCGGTTATCCTTTTCATAATAGTCGCCATAATGTATATAACCCCAGATGGCATTGCGCTTCGTACCACCATTATTATGTACAGCGATAAATATTTTTGGGTGATGTTTGTTTGATTCCTGTAATTCATAGGCATAACCCGATATCCTTCCATCCATGATACCCGTTGTATGACTGATCATTGTATTGCTGCCCGAATCCGCATGATGATATTCTTCTTTTCCCAGGCTCCATACTTTGTATTCTTTCAAATGCGGCCTGGTATCCATGGCCGATTCAATGATCGCATTGCAGGTAGCGGCTTCACTGAAATCTTTGCCGGTATCTGTTTGGTGAGAAGGCTGCCAGATCACAATGGGTCGTTTCTTCTCGACCCCGCTGACCAGGACATAAGAACAGTTCAGGATAAACAAAACTAAAAGCAGGCGCATGGAGGGTTTAAAGGTTTAAGGGTTATACTGAGTAAGGAAAGTTATTACAATTTAAAACAACTATTAAACCTTTACACTTTAAACGATATTCAGCACCTCCTTCATGGTGTAGCATCCTTTTTTATTTTGCAGGAATTCTGCGGCCAGTACTGCGCCCAGGGCAAAACCTTTCCTGTTATGAGCCGTATGAATGATCTCGATCGTATCGATGGGTGAGGAGTAAGTCACTTTGTGCGTTCCCGGGCAGGGATCGATCCGCTGGCTGATGATCTCGAGATCCTCCGGCAATTCACTCAGCTGGTTCACCCATTGCTTTTTTCTTTTGATCCTTTCCAATAACTGTTCTGCCAGTGTGATCGCCGTGCCGCTGGGTGCATCTTTTTTCTGGGTATGATGGATCTCTTCCAATATTACTTCGTAATCGGGGTGATCTGCCATGAGGCCAGCAAGCTTTTTATTCAATTCAAAAAATAAATTGACGCCCACACTAAAATTACTGGAGTAGATAAAAGCCCCATTTGTTTCTGCACATCTTTTTTTTATTTCATCCAGGCGTTCTGTCCAACCCGTAGAACCGCTCACAACAGGAATTCCAAATTCAAGACAAGCGGAAATGTTCTGAAAAGCACTATGGGGCCCGGTGAATTCGATCGCCAGGTCGGCCTTTGA
>DATINK010000400.1:0-5855 GCA_035474355.1 Chitinophagaceae bacterium
GTCCGCGCCCAGAGCGTCCACCGCCATCGCCGCGCACACCGCGGAATCGATGCCGCCGGAAAGCCCCAGCACCACGCCGGGAAATCCGTTCTTCTCGACGTATTCGCGAAGCCCGACAACGCACGCAGTTTTACCTGGGCGCCACCGAGGACGGAGAAATCGCCATTTTTAAATGCATTGGCCCCGTTTTGCAATAAAGTTTTATTCTTATCAAGCAGGATACTGAATTGGGGGCCTGCCTGGATGGAGACGGGGCCGATCAGTTTCATATTCAGCACTAGCGGAATAGAAAGATAACTTAAACGCACATGGTCGGTATAATTGGGATTGAAAACATTCTGGTAAACATGTTTGAAGTTGCTGTCCAGGGTGGTGTTGATCTGGCTGAATAGAACTTCAGGGTTCAGGCTGATATTTTTACTGAGCCCGATCTCCATAAACCCGCCAACATGGTACCCGTAACGGAATTGATCTTTGAATGACTTACCATCGATCTTGATAATATTGGCACCGGCTTTTGCACCAATATGAAATTGAGCCATCAGGGCTTGTGCCAGCAATAAAGCGGCGAAGAGCGACAAGAGTTTTGTCTTCATAATCATTGTGGTTTATATCCGGGTGAAAATACCGGGACTCCAAATTTTTTCAAGTATAGTGCCAGTCACCCTTATGTCCTGTTAAATTTCCTTAACGTGAATGGCATTGATTGTCCTATTAACAATAAGCCTGAAAATCTATTGTAGGGAGAATGTGAATGTTTTCAGAAATCAGAACATGAAGCCCATGTTGATGGAGAAAAGTGCAGTGAGATTCTTGTTCTCCGCAGGGAAATAATAATCCAGGCTGAATTGAGGCTGGATAAAGAATTTGCGTATAGAATACTCTCCGCGCAGGTAGAGGGCCAGGGACAGGGGTTGGAAGTCCAGCTGGTCGTCGAGGTAAATATTTTCCGAAGAGTACAATACGTTGGCGGCATTCCTTACGGTCGTTGCATAAGTATTGGAGGATTGATTGAAACCGAATTTCTGCGTACCGCTGGTAAATGCGATCTGTGGTGTGAACCGGATATGATCATTAAAAGTGAATACATCCAGCCAGTAAAAATCATGTCGCACAGACGTCATCACTGAAAAATCCGCGATGGACTCTTTGGTGTTGACATAAGTAAATCCATTGGGACGTAATCGCAAAGAAATGATCTGCTCTTCCCTTCTTGTGTAATCGGTACGGCTTCCCCATCCATAACTGAGAGAGACGGAAGGTTTCATCCACCATTTCCGGTAGGTGAAATAAGCATATAATTCATTTTGTAAAGGAGAAGTATAAAAAGGAAGTTTCTTCTTTGTGAAATAACGGGTATAAGAACCCCCGGTTGCAAAATTCCTGTTCTCAAAATAATCGAAGGAAGGGCTGAGCGAAAACTGGAAAAAATTCAGTTTGGAATCGTCATTGACGAGGTACCCGATCGCCGTGATGCCCAGTCCGCCTTTATTGTAATAACCTACCGTTGGAGTATAAGTAAGTTTTTGAGATGTCTCAATTAATGAAGTTCCCTTTGTTTCGAAATTGAAATATCCTTTTCCAACGGAAAGGCTGGAAAGAAAATAACTGTGCGGTGAGAGTATCGAATCCATGAAAGCGTCAAAATCCTGGAACAATTCATCATAGTTCGGGATGGTATCGGAAGGAAGGGATTCTAGTGGGGGTGCAATAACGGAATCGACAGGGCTGCCTTGTGAAAAAGAGGCAGCACCCAGCATCAGAAAGGCCAATATCATGGACCATTTTTTGAGCATTGGGCAGTTGTATTCCGGTTTCATAGGTGCGGATGGCTCGAAGGCTTTATGACTTAATGATTTCTAAAAGGTTTAATTCGCTGCTCCATAATGAATTAAACGGGGTTTGGCCGGAAATATTGGGATAAAAAGGCCGAAAATGCTCAGACCAGCTCTAACACAGTGATTTCGGGCAGAATACCTACCCTTCCCGGGTAACCCAGGAAGCCAAATCCCCTGTTTACATAGAGTTTTTGGTCCCCGGATTCGTAGAGGCCGGCCCATTCTTTATAGAAAAACTGGACGGGACTCCACCTGAATCCCAGTATTTCGAATCCAAATTGCATCCCATGTGTATGACCGGAAAGCATCAGGTCGATGCCTGGATATTTTGTACATACTTCGGCTTTCCAATGTGAAGGATCGTGACTCATCAGTATCCGGAAGGTTGCCGTCTCGGATCCCGCATAAGCTTTTGAAAGGTCTCCATACTTGGGAAACCTGGCCAACCGGCTCCAGTTTTCTATACCCATCAATACGATCCTGTCATTCTCTTTCTCCAGGATGATACTTTCATTCATCAATAGCCGCCATCCCATGGCATGATGGATCGCTTTTAGTTTCTCCAGGTTTTGCTTCTTTTCTTCCACACTGTTCCAATGAACATAATCACCATAGTCGTGATTACCGAGTGTGGCAAAAACCCCGAGCGGAGCTTTGACCTTTTCAAAAATGTCAACATATTCATCCATTTCATCCGATACATTGTTGACAAGATCACCAGTGAAAAGAACGATATCCGGTTTTTCATCCAGGATCTTTTGCACGCCTTTCATCACGGCTTTTTTGTTTTTCAAACTGCCGGCATGAATGTCTGAGATATGAACGATCCTAAGGCCTTTGAAATTTGCAGGGAGATGGGGGTAGATAAGTTTATGCCTTTTGACCTGGTATCGGTATTTATTCCCGAATCCCCACACGAGGAAGCTGAACAAACCTGTGCCCGCTCCAATGCCTGCCCAGCTCATGAATACAGACCTTGCATGATCATACCCGGGTGTAGAAAACAGTCCGATCAGCCATTGGATCCCCCGGCGTGCATCATCCAGCAGGAAAAAAACGGCGGCCAGTATTTTGGCAAAAAATAATCCGGCAACAATGGCAAACAATGTTGTTCGTAATAGCCTGGCTTGTTTCCCGGAACCGAGATAAGGAAGCATGAACATACTGATGAGAGCGGTTGCCGAGAGCGTCCAATAGCCTGCATAAATGACCAGGCGTGTGCTGGCTGAAGCATTGTGAGAAACTGTTTCCAGTGCCAGGAAAAAATAAAGATCCAGCAAGAACATGAAAACGATCAGGACCCACCAGAACCGGGAATTACGCATATTGAAATTCAAAATTAACCATCATTGCCATATCTATTCAGGCATTGAAGGCTTATTTTTGCAAGAATCACTTTTCACTGATCATCCATCATGAATCTTACCTATTACGGTCACTCCTGTTTTGCCGTTGTCGTTCATGGCAAAAAATTATTATTCGATCCTTTTATTTCAGGTAATGAACTGGCGCGTGATATCAATATCGCTTCTATCGACGCAGATTATATATTGCTTTCACATGGGCACGCCGATCATGTACTGGATGCAGTTACCATTGCACAGGCAACCGGCGCTACGGTTATCGCAAGCTGGGAGATCCACGAATGGCTGAACCGCCAGGGAGTAAAGAAAACACACCCGATGAATACCGGTGGAAGCCGTTCTTTCGATGATATTCTTGTTAAATGTGTAGTGGCGCAACACAGCAGTGGCCTTCCCGATGGAAGTTATGGTGGCAACCCGATGGGGTTTATCATCCAATCGAAAGAAGGCGATTTTTACTATAGCGGTGATACAGGACTCACATTAGACATGCAACTCATCCCCAAATGGGCAAAACTTAATTTTGCGGTGTTACCGATAGGCGACAATTTTACCATGGGCTATGCAGATGCCGTCATGGCGGCCAAAATGATCGAATGCCGTAAAGTGATTGGCGTTCATTTCGATACATTCGGTTATATCAAAATAGACCACGAAAAAGCCCTGAAAGCATTCAAAGACGCTGGTTGTGAATTGATACTGCCGGCAATTGGTTCAACCATCACGATCTAAAACAGCAGGCGAAGAAGCAGCATATGGCAAGATTAATAGGAGTAGCAAATCAGAAAGGGGGCGTTGGCAAGACTACAACAGCGATCAATCTCGCGGCAAGTCTAGCCGTTTTGGAATTCAAAACCCTGCTCGTGGATGGGGATCCCCAGGCAAACAGCACGACCGGCGTAGGTATCAACCTGCATCATATTACCCAAAGCTTATATGATTGCATGGTGAATGAATCCCGGGCCAAAGACGTGATCCTGAAAACAGAGATACCTAATCTTGACCTGATCCCTTCACATATCGACCTGGTAGGTGCTGAAATTGAAATGATCAATTACCCCAACCGGGAAATGGTATTGACGAATCTTCTTGCGACGATCAGGGATGAGTATGATTTTATCATCATCGATTGTTCTCCTTCACTGGGACTTATCACCGTGAATGCGCTTACTGCCGCAGATTCAGTGGTCATTCCCGTCCAATGTGAATTTTTTGCGCTGGAAGGATTGGGAAAATTGCTGAACACCATCAAGATCGTTCAAAGCCGTTTGAATACTTCTCTCGTTATTGAAGGCATCCTGATGACCATGTATGATGGCAGGCTCCGGCTCTGCAACCAGGTGGTAAGTGAAGTAAGACGTCATTTTGACGATACGGTATTCAATACGATCATACACCGGAATGCAAGATTGGCTGAAGCTCCCAGTTTTGGTAAGCCCGTGATCCTCTATGATGCCAATAGTAAGGGTTCCATGAATTATCTCAACCTCGCTAAAGAGATCCTGCAGAAGAATGACATGACTAAGATCAGGAATGACGAAAGAGTACTGGAACTGTGAACTGTGAACTGTGAACTGATAACTGATAACTGATAACTGATAATGAATGCTCCGAAACAAGATAAAGAAGCCATAGGAAAAGGAATAAGGTCCCTATTACAAAGTATTGATGCGGACCTGAAGACAGGCAGCGGTCATTTGAAGAATACTGTAGTTGAAAATGTCACCGGCACCAACCGCATACCCCTGGAAGAGATCGAAGCCAATCCCAAACAACCGCGCCGGGATTTTGATGAAACGGCTCTTCGTGAATTAGCGGATTCGATTCGCATCCATGATATCATCCAACCTGTAACCGTTTCCCGTCTTGCTTCCGGAAAATTCAGGCTGATCACGGGTGAACGACGCTTAAGAGCCGCGAAACTGGCCGGCAAGAATGATATACCTGCCTATATCCGGCAAACCAACGATTCGCAATTGCTGGAATTGGCACTGCTTGAAAATCTTCAACGTGAGGACCTGAATGCGATGGAAGTTTCGCTGAGTTATAAGCGGATGATGGAAGAACTTGAGTATACACAGGAACAGGTGGCCGAGCGAATGGGAAAAGACCGCAGTACGGTAGCCAATTTCATCCGGCTCCTGAAATTACCACCTGATATACAGCTGGCGGTTCGCAGCGGGGAACTGAGTATGGGACATGCAAGGGCGCTGGTGAATGTGGATACGGTTGACAAGCAGTTGTATATTTTTAAGGAAATAAAGGAAAAAGGCTTGTCGGTCAGGCAAACGGAGACCCTGGTCCGCAACCTGTATAAAGAGAACGATACTGTTAAAAAAACTTCAAAAACTCTCCTGCATTCTCCCTTCCAGCGGATAGAAGATAAATTAGCATCACATTTCAGTACCCGGGTAAAGCTCAGGCATAGCCGGAATGGCAGTGGCCAGATCATCATCGAATACTATTCCCAGGAAGAACTGAACAAGATACTCGGGCAGATGGATGTAAACTTCGACTAAACCCGTGGGTCTTACATCATGATGTTGAGAATTCCAGGCTGTTCATTATCCAAAGCAACTGCGCTGATCCTCCTGATACTTTTATCGGGCAATTTCTTGCGTGCACAGCGAATAGATGTTCCGGCAGATACTAC
>DATINK010000401.1:0-3815 GCA_035474355.1 Chitinophagaceae bacterium
CGATCTGAAGAACAATGAATTGATCGCACAGACCACGAAAACACAATTGCGGCAGGCCATTGACCAGGCTTATATTAATATGACTTCCGGCGCAAGGCAATACAAGACATTGCTGGAGCAGGTAAGTGCCTACAAAACATCTTTTGGCGCCGCAGAAGCAAGATATAATTCCGGGGTAGGAACCTCAGTAGATTATATGATCGCAAAGAACAATCTCGACAGGGCCAGCCTCGCTGTCATTTCTGCCAAATACGATTATATCCTGCGAATGAAGATCCTGGATTATTATCAAGGGAAACTGCTTTGGTAATTTTGAATGTTGGATGCTGGATTTTGGATTAGTGAAGCTGCCCTTCCGCCGTTGTTGGTGTTTCGCGCAGCGAGCACCAACAACATTTATTGATACAGCTTTGATTTTAAATATGGCCTCACACTATCAGCAACATGCTGAAATAGATTTAAAGGGACACCCGCTGCATTCGCTTCTGTTTCCAGTTGGTTGATCGTAACAAGATAATTTCTCCATGCACTCTTTGCATTTAAAGAATATAAACTATTGTCATTCGGCATATCGACAGTCAGTACAGTTGTAAAACGATTGATCCTTGAAAGATCCCCATTGCCTTTTGACAAAACAAGTACTGCTTTCCAGATTTTGGCAGGTACCGTAATGTTTCCACCATTGATGGTATTGAATAACCCGTTCGCGTTGTATCCTCCTTGTCCGAAATTACCCATTACGATATAAGCTTCATTTGTGGTGCCCAGGAGTGTATCCCTGATAAAAGCTTCCAATCCTTCCCAGGGTCCCTGGTTCAGGTAGGGGGCCTGCGGAATCATATTGGTCATTAGAAATGTGGATGAATTGGCAGCGATGGATGAGGTCCTGTCAGCAGAAGGACAATTATGTCCGCGGTCAAAACCACTGCCTGTATAACTATTCGCCTGTACCTGGTACCATCCTGCGGGAAGATCTGTATCGGCTCGGAAATCATCTTGCCGGGGTGTTGATCCCTTGTCCTCAGATTGAAGATGCCATGCCACCCAAACAGGGATCGCACGAGACCGGCTATATGCAAGCTCGTAGTAGTTATTATTCTTCAGGTAATTCTCAGGAAAAGAAACCAACGGTATTGCATTGGTGGGGTTACCGGGGTTGGTGGGACTATTATCAACACTTTGAAAAACCGGCTCATTTTGTTTTTTACAAGAGAAAATGAAGAATAAAATAACACTAAAAAGCAATGTATTGGCACCCCACTTCATAGAAGAAAGGTAACTCTCAAATGCGTATTTTTGCAATCCTTAAAAAATGGAGACTTGTCCGAGTGGTTGAAGGAGCACGCCTGGAAAGTGTGTATACTCGAAAGGGTATCGAGGGTTCGAATCCCTCAGTCTCCGCCTTCGCCCGCCGAAGCCTTGGCGCAGGCGGGTATCTGGAACAACAACTTGAGTATTGAAAATTGTTTGTTGACATATTGAGACATTTAAAATCGGAGAGAAAGACTCAATGTGTCAACACTCAACAATCAATACTCAAGAATCATCACCAGTTCGCTTCCTGTTCCGCATTCATCCTCTCCGAGACATCCATTGGCTGATGTGATTTCCAATCGGGATCATATTTTACAAACCAGGAGATCCAGAAACTGCGGCTCAATCGCATGATCCAGGGTTGAAGTGCGATAAGAAGAACAGCATTAAATCCCAACCAGAAAAAAATGCGGTTGTCGTTTATAGAGAGACCGATGATCAACCACCATAAGAGGAAACTGGTGATCGTTAATCCAACCGTTATTGCATAGCTGACATAACTGGTGCCATAATAAAACCCGACTTCGATCTCTGTCGGCTGGCCACAGACCGGGCAGGTCTTGTTCATCAGCAATGTTTTCTTAAAGTGAAAACTTAATCCATTTTGAAATAATTTTCCTTCGCGGCAACGGGGGCAACGGCAACCCATGGCAGAAGATAAATATCCGCGGGAGATTATTTTTTCAGTCTTACTCACTGTGGTAATTATTGATTACTGATTATTAATTATTAATTCAACTCTTCAACAACCTTTTCCATCTTAATACTTCTGCTTCCTTTTACCAACAAGTAAGTATTTTCAAAGTTTTGATTCTTTAACCATTCTGCTGCTTTCTCAGATGTTTCAAAACTGGTATAGGGGTGTTTTAGGTTTAAAAAATCTCCACCCACCAATACCACAGCTTTCCATTTTGAATTGCCGATCTGTTCAACGATCCTCTTATGTTCATCTATACTATCTTTTCCCAGCTCAGCCATGGCGCCCAGCATCAATACTTTATTCTGCTGTTGCATCTTTTCAAAATTCTGAATGGCCAGCTGCATGCTGCTGGGATTGGCATTATAAGCATCGAGTATAATGGTATTAGTTCCTTTTTTTAATAATTGTGAACGGCTGTTGGAAGGAACATAATTTTCAATCGCGGATCGTATTTTGTTATCAGGAACGTCAAAGAATTTTCCTACGGTAACGGCAACAAGGACATTGGGCAGGTTATAATCCCCCACCAGTTTTGTGTGCAGAGAGCCACCCGATAACCCCTGTTGAACCTCCACTTCCAGCCAGGGCTCGCTTTTCACAGCTATACCATATATATGTGCCTCCTGGTTTGTACCATATTTAATAGTACCGCTGATTCCCCGGCTCATTTTCCGCAGGTAATCATAATCCCACATGATAAAAGCCGTTCCCTGATGGGCCCTTAAATAGTCGTATAACTCACCCTTTGCCTGGCGTATAACCTCTTCAGAACCAAAGCCTTCCAGGTGGGCCTTACCGCAGTTAGTAATGATCCCGTGGGTGGGCTGGGCAATCTCGCAATAACCGGCAATTTCCCTGAGATGATTGGCCCCCATTTCTATAACAGCTATTTGGGCATGGGGACTAATCCGGAGTAGTGTGAGGGGTACTCCAATATGGTTATTCAGGTTTCCTTCCGTAGTACTGGTCTTGAATTTTTCGGAAAGAACTGCATGGATCAGTTCCTTGGTTGTGGTTTTTCCATTGCTGCCGGTGATGGCCAGGAATGGAATGGATAATTGACTGCGGTGATATTGCGCCAGTTGCTGAAGACCGATTAAAACATCGTCAACCAGAATTGTCTTACCTGGAATCGCGTAAGCCGCTTCATCGATCACTGCATAGGCAGCGCCTTGCTCAATGGCTTGTTTTGCAAATTTGTTACCATTGAAATGCTCACCTTTTAATGCAAAGAAGATCTCAGCTTTTTTTAATTTCCTTGTATCCGTTTGAACGAAGGGAAACTGCTGATAAATGCGATAAAGGTCTTCTGTATTCACTTTGCAAATTTACGAACAAACAAAAAACCCTCCGATTTAAGCGGAGGGTTTCAAATATTTTGAATAAGATAGATTACCTGTTTTGACGACGGGCCTTGAATTGCTGGCCTGTCTTGCGCTTATTACCTTCAGGGCTGCCCATGCGGTCCATCGCACAACGGAAACCGAGTGTACTGAGTGCCTGGTCTTCTTCAAGGTAACGACGGCTGCCCGGTGAAAGCCAGTAGGGGCGGTCATTCCAGCTGCCTCCCTTATAAACCCTTGACTGGTCAGAGATCAGTGTGGTAACTGCATAACCGTAGAAGGATTGTGAAAGTGAGTCACCATCCATATAGTTGATAACGTTTCCGCGCTGGTAGTTACGGCGATTCTTACTTTCTTCATCCGTTACATTCAGCATTTTTACTTTACCCATGCTGTCCACTTCGGCTTCGCCATTCGCATTCTTATATAATTTCTGGTATTTGTTACCACGATAGGTG
>DATINK010000402.1:0-9669 GCA_035474355.1 Chitinophagaceae bacterium
GGGCATCCCAACCGGTAGCTTCGACAAGCCCGTTGATGAATTGCATTTTCCGGGCGATCAGGTTCACCATGCCACAATTATTATGTCCGATCAGTGCGATATGCCTGACGCCGCCCACGGAGATGGCATAAGAAACCTTGAATTCACTGTAGCGAAGGTTAGCACCCCCTGTACGAATGATATAAGAAAAATTATCGGGCATGTGCAGGTGTTTGCGATTATCCATACACATACCTACTAATAATTGCGCATTGGTATATTCCTGGAAAGGGCGATCCAGGTTATTGTACTCAAGCAACAACCCGATCGGTGTTCCCCTGTATTCGGGAGGAATGTCCTTCACCGATTCAATAGACAAAAGGCGGTTATGTTGGGTCATAGATTATTTCGCTGCGTCTTCCAATGTTTTTATGTCCAGCTTTTTCATTTTCATCATGGCTTGCATCACACGGGTTTTTTTTGCGGGGTCTTTATCCTGGATCAGGCGAAGCAGGGCATTAGGTGTGATCTGCCAGGAGAACCCGAATTTATCCTTCAGCCAGCCACACATTGACTCTTCTCCGCCATTTTGAGTTAATGTATTCCAGTAGTGATCGACTTCCTCCTGTGTTTCACAGTGGACAACAAAGGAAACCGCCTCAGTAGGCTTGAATACAGGTCCACCATTGATGGCAGTGAATTCCTGCCCATCCAGGGTAAAAGAAACCGTCATGACCTGGCCTTCAGGACCTGCACCTTCCTTCCCATAACGGGTGACCGATCCGATCTTGGAATTTTTAAAGGTACTCGTATAGAGATTTGCAGCTTCTTCAGCATTATCATTGAACCAGAGAAAAGGAGTGATCTTAGGCATAGTCTGACGCTGTTAAATGAATATCTAAATTCGGGAAATTTGTTGAGATGGAAGCCGGAATATTCAATATCACTTTTAGTTATTTCACGATGACATAATTCTTGTATTCACCTATGCGGTAATGGATGCGGTCTTCGATCCAATAAGCTATACGGTCTTTCAGGGAAAGCTTCTTATTTACCCGGGAAGGATCAAAATCCCAGTTACCCGATCGGATGATCTCTTTCATGAGTGCGGGCTGACTGCCTTCAAATTTCTTTACCCGCTCAATATTATAGTAATCATATCCTTTCTCTTCCCTGTATTTCTGGTCTACATAAGCATCATTGTGCCAGAAGGTTTCAAAATATTTTGATTTTGCATTCATGGCCTCCGGTTTCCTGACATAACTATAATGGTATACCGGTACCTGTATATATTTGACTTTTAGCTTGAAACCTTTATGACCTGCCTGGTAAGATTCGTAAGATGGATATTTCCTGAATCCCTGGGAATCACGGTAAGAATAAATATGAGAATGATTGCGGATAACGCGGATCTCTTTTTTGTGCTGGTTCCGGGTATCGTTCAGGTAATCGTAGTTGCCATAAAAATTCAGGAAATCAAAAAGCAGGCCCTCCACTTTATTGTCATCATGAACATTCCTGATCTGTTCCTGGATGGTAGCCAGGTCTTTTTCATGGATCAATTCATCTGCCTGGATATGAAAGGCCCAGTCACCCTTCGTGTTCATCAAAGCAATATTGGCTTGCTGGGCAAATATGGTTCCGTTGGATCGGAGCTGTTCATCCCAAACCGTATCGATCACCCTGATCTTGGGGCTTCCGATGGCAAGGATCGCTTCTTTCGTGCCGTCGTTTGAATTGCCCACCGCAACCACGAATTCATCGCAGATGGGAAGGATCGATTGAATGGATTGTAAGAACGGGTACTCATAGGTGAATCCGTTCCTTATATATGAGAAGCCGCTGATAGTCATAGTGAAAAGATAAGGGATAGGAGATAAAAGTGATTATTCGCAACAATTAACTCTTATCTATTATCTCTTATCTGTTATCTAATTTGTATCAACATGTTTTTTGAAATTATCCAGTATCGCCTGCCAGCCACCCCTTTGCATCTCTATGGGATTGGTCTCTTCGGCTTCAAATGTTATTACCAGCTTCGTTTCATTTCCCGCTGAAGTAAAACGGTTCTTTACTTTTCTTCCATCACCAAGAGTGTATTCGATGTATTCGTTGGGAGTGACAACATCATATATGCCGCCAAAATCAAAACCCATACTTCCGTCCCTGGCCTCCATTCTCGAACTGAATTTGCCACCCACCCGCAGGTCATTTTCCGCACGGGGTGTATGCCAGTCGGGGGAAGCGCTATTCCATTTTTTAATGTGTTCGGGGGAACTCCAGTACTCCCAGACTTTATCTACAGGGGCCTTAATGCTGTTTTCGATGGTGATCGTTTGCTTTTTTGTGGTACTCATAATTCACATTTTTCAAATGATAAATTGTATTTGGCTCAATCAGTTTCAGACCGTGGGAATTCTTTTTTGAATACATAGTGATAAATGGGAGCGGTATTCCCGGTGAAAACCGGAAAAGCATTCACCAGTTTCCAGCCATTCTTTCCTAAAAAATTGATCGCATCGATAACCGTATTGAATTTTTTCAATTTTCCATCATCGTCCCGTAAGCGGTGATCTTTCCAGAAACTCCTTTCTTCGCCATAATCCACGTCAATAGTTACTTTATTACTGAGGAACCTGGAGGTGGCCACCACTTCACAATACTGTTCCACTTTTGTGCTATCCTGGGCGGCAGTCCCCAAAGCGATGAACAAGAAAAATAAAACGATCAGTTTTTTCATTTCTGTTGATTTAAAATTGTAAATGATTAATGGATATGCAATTTACTGATTAGTTCTTTTTGGGGTGAAAGGGTATAGGCCTATGAATAAATTTGCCGGTAAAGCGGTAAGACGGTAAGTGAAGACCCCGATACTTCCCGTCTTCCGGCAATAAAATCTTCTTAACTTCAGAAAGGCAAGTTCCTGGCAATGAATATGCGACCTACAATAATATTTATTGCAATCTTTTTGATTGTATCACCGTTTGCGATTTTATATGCACAACCCCCCGGCAATAAAAACAAGAAAGGCCCCACGCTAAAGCAATTGACGGGCAATAACCAGGCGATCAGGACAGACCCCGATACATTGAAAAAGGTCCTGGAAGATTTCCGGAAATTCAATTTGAATTTTGACTCCACTGCCTTTGAATACACTGTTTTGATCAATGACAATGCCGGTTTATTTGCAGCCCGGCAAAGAGGAGAGGCTAAAAACGGTTTTTTTAAATATGCCAACTACCTGGGTTATGTGATCAATAATGCAGGATTGCCGGGAGAGGAACTGGCCAAAATCAATATTGAGATCGGGCAATCAGCTTTTGCACAGGGCAGGTACGACTTTGCCGCAAAAAGATTATTCGAAGCCAAATCAAGACTGGAGAATTCATCTCATACAGGTGACAACAGTTATGTGGACGCATTGGGTAAACTCGGCATGGTCTATACGACCATGGGCCGGGTAAAATTTGCGGATTCTTTCCTCGTATGGGCATTATCGTTAAGGAAAAGCAGGTTCGGAATCAATGATCGGGGCCTGGTACCCATATTGAATAATAAAGCTGTATTGGATTTTATGCTGGGTCGGTATACCCGGTCTGAGGCATCGTTTGAATCAGCGGTATCGATCCTGCAAAAGAACGGGCTGCTGTCAACCATGGCTTATGCCATTGTTTTGAATAATGAAGCTATGTTGTTCCAGTCCCTGGGACGATATGAAGAAGCAAAAGACAAACTTGACCAGGCCATAGAGATCGGCAAAAAACTAAAAGCCACCCGCGCGAGGATCCATTTGAAATTTTTCACCAACCTGGCCCTGCTTTACCAACGCATGAATCAATTCGAAGATGCGGAAAGGACCTATCATGTGATCGAAGACAAATATGAAAAAGGCACCACCGAATACGCCAACTATATCAATAACCTGGCGATCCTTCGTTTCCTGAGGGGGAAAGATGAATTCGTGGAAGGTATGCTGAAGAATGCCGCCAGGATCTTTATGACGAACCTGGGAGAAAACAGCACAGCCTATGCTAAAGTGATCAATGACCTGGGGATTTTTTATCGCCTGAAAGCCCAGTATGATTCGGCTGCCTTTTACCTCGAGAGATCCCTGCAAATACGGAAAAGATTCCTGGGAGTAAAACACCCGGTATATGTGCAAAATGAAGAGGACCTCGCGATCCTGTACTGGAAGAAGAAAGATTGGGCGAAAGCATCGCCGCTGTATACAGCAGTGATGAATAAAACCATTGATTTTGTCAACACTTATTTCGTCGCGATGAGTGAAGCGGAAAAAGCCCGTTATTGGGATATCCTTTCACCCCGGTTTTTAAGAGCATTTAATTTTTTGGTGGAAGCATCAGCTTATAACGATGATGCCGCCGCCGAAATATTCAGGTTCCGCGTAGCTACTAAAGGTGTGTTATTGAGTTCAGCACAGAAAATAACAGAAAGCATTTTGACCAGCGGGGATAAACAATTGATCCTGGATTATTCGGACTGGATCGATCTCAAGGAACAACTGGCTTCATTTTATGCGTATTCCAACGAGGACCTGAAAGAACAGAATATCAACCTCGACTCATTGGAAGCGGTTGCCAACGGATTGGAGAAAAAACTTTCAGCGAACTCGGTTGAATTCAGCCACTTTAATTTTATTAAAAAACTGACGGTCTGGGATATCCGCTCCGGCCTGAAACCCAACGAGGCATTACTGGAGATCATTCGTCTTCGCTATTACGATCAGCAATTCACAGATAGCTGCCGTTATATAGGGCTTATTATTACCAAAAACAATCAAAAACCTAAATTGATTGTGTTGCCCAATGGCCCGGAATTGGAAAATACGGCTGCAAAGCTTTACCAGCGTTCCATAAAAAATAAGATCCCGGATGAAAAATCTTTTCAAAATTTTTGGACGCCATTTGAACCAGAACTAAAGGACAAGAAAAGGATCTTCATTTCTCCCGATGGGGTATATAACCAGGTAAACCTCAATACGCTTAAAAGATCCGATGGGGATTATCTCATCAGACAAAATGAGCTGGTATTGGTCGGGAATCCCCGGGACATATTGCCGGATTCAGTCCTGATGAGCAGGAAGGGCTCTAAAAATGCCACGCTTTTCGGCAACCCGGATTTTGGATCAGCAAAAATTCCAGGGCTGCCCGCCACCAGCCTGGAAGTAGATAGTATTGATCGCGTATTGAAATCATCGGGTTACAGGGTTTCAGAATATCTTCAGAAAGAAGCCACAGAAACCAACCTGAAACAGGCAAAAAAAGTGGGCATACTCCATATCGCCACACACGGATATTTTATGCAGGATGTTGTAAAAACTTTCTGGCCCATGGGTGTAGCCGAGGAGAATGCAAAGAATAATGTATTGCTGCGTTCCGGATTGTTACTGGCAGGTGCGGATGATGCCGACAGGTCGAAATCAGGGCTTGACAGTTCCAACAACGGAGTGATGACTTCTTATGAAGCGATGAATCTCGACCTGAGAGGCACCCGGCTGGTTGTATTAAGTGCCTGTGAAACAGGATTGGGAGAAATAAAAGCGGGGGAGGGTGTATATGGTTTGCAAAGAGCTTTTCTTGAAGCCGGCGCGGAAGCCCTGATCATGAGCCTTTGGAAAGTAGATGATGCGGCTACGCAGCAACTGATGAATTATTTCTATAATAACTGGACCCAAACCGGGAATAAACAAAAAGCTTTCCGCCAGGCACAACTTCAACTGATGGAAAAATACCCGGCGCCATATTATTGGGGAGCGTTTGTAATGCTGGGAAATTAGTGGGGCCGATTTATTTTTTCTTCTGCGCCCGTTTTTTTTCCAGCACCGCTTTGACAATGGTAAGTCCACTGCAGATTTCTGTCTTGTCTTTTACTTTAGCGAGAGAATTTGCATAAGCCTGTTTAACCAGCGAACTGATATATGCTTTTGGGAAAGTTTTTTTATCCTTTACAAGAATATACCTGTATTGATTTCCTTTGCCCAGTAATATCTTCTTCGGATCGGAAAGTTCGTTGCCCCGGTAGAATCCAAAATGGACATTATGACTGGAACGGCCGGCAGCAATGGAACAGAATGTATGCCCCATCCTTTCGGTAGGTGACCAACCAAAGGCAAGGGCATTGTAATTGTCGTAGATCAGTTCATTTGTTTTTGGGTAAGCATCCCAGACAAAATCGCGGAGCCACATGACCAGCTCAGTGATCTCCGGCCCGAAAGGTTTCAGGAATTTCAGGAGGTCCTTTATTTGTTCTTTACTCATCGGGTTTTAATTTTTTTTCAAAACAAATACTGTTCTCATCATTTTTATACGCCCCGAAGTTGGGAACCCTTTGATAACCGTTTTTATTATAAAGGGCCACTGCTTCCGGTTGCCTTTTACCGGTTTCTAAAACGCAAGATCTGAATTTTAATTCCACGGCCCAGTTTTCTAATTCCACCAGGATCCTGGAAGCCATTCCTTTACCCCGGTATGCCGGTTGAACATACATTCTTTTCAATTCCATGGCTTCCTTTGAAAATTCTTTGATCGATCCGCAACCAACAGGAATGTCGCCATCATAAGCAACGATCACATATTTAATATTATCCAGTTTATTGAATTGCGCATAAAAAGGATGATCCGCTCCATCCCGGGATTTCAATTCCTCATCGAGCTCATCAATTAGCTCTCGAAAGTCTTCATTTTTGGAATCAGTCCTGGTAAGTCGAAACATGTATCGTAATTATCAATAGAGAATAAGTGCGCTCTCAATAGCCACCAGCATATTAGCATTTCAGGATATTATTTGTAAAGATCGCCATTCAGGTATTTCAACCCCGAATCAGGAACGATCGTAACAATTTTTTTACCGGGCCCTAATTTTCTGGCTCTTTGCAGGGCTGTCCAGACATTGGCACCGGAAGTAATGCCGCCAAATATGCCTTCCATACGGGCCAGTTTCCTCGTGGTTTCATAAGCGTCTTCATCGGAAACGGGGACGATCTCATCGGCAAGGTCAAGACGACAAATGGAAGGAACAAAACCAGATCCTATTCCTTCCAGGCGATGTGTGCCTGTTTTTTCACCGCCGGATAATGCACGTACATGCAAGGGCTCGATGGCAATGCATTTTATTTTCGGGATCTCCGCCTTGAATATTTCTGCATTGCCGGAAAAACTGCCCCCGGTTCCCACACCCATAATAAATTCGTCGATGTCTTTCCCCAGTACATTCATGATCTCTCTTGCCATTTGATGATAGGCGTTCCGGTTGTCAATATTATTAAACTGGTCGGTCCAGAAGGTGTTGGGTTTCTTACTCAATTCTCTGGCCCTGGCCACCATGGAATCGATCAGGTGCGCTGTTATCTTCCGGTTATCACTGGGAAAAATTTCAAGCGTGGCCCCGAAGGCGCGCATAGTTTGTAGTTTTTCTTCTGAAAATGCATCAGATGAAACAAAATAAGCCTGGTATCCTTTAGTCGCACATACCATCGCCAGCGAACTTCCCGTACTTCCTCCAGTATAATCCATCACTGTTCCGCCGGGTTTCAATTCTCCTCTTTTTTCAGCGCCTTCAACCATGGAAAGGGCCATCCGGTCCTTCATACTGCCCGTTGCATTAGCACCTTCATACTTAATATATATATCGGCTGAACCCCGTTCAACCATCCGTTCTAATTTGATCAGTGGAGTATTTCCGATTGCTTTCATACTATTTCATTTTTCATAACCTTCAATCTATAACCTTCAATCTATAATCTATAATCTTTAATCTTTCATCTAATTAGCGGGCCTTTTCATAGCACCCGGCCCTTTTTCCTGGATCAACATCCGATAATTGATCAACCTGTATTTAGGATCGTGAAGGAGTTGCTGAAACTGGGGTGATATCAATGCGTTCAATTCAGCAAACCTGTGTTTGCTCATCTCTTTTGGACCGAATGGATTGGCATCTTCCATGGCACTCATTTCGGGTGAATCCAATCCTACATGTACTACAAATAATTTTGTACCCCCGGGTTCCAATGTCCGGAGTTTCAACAGCATCGAATCCAATTTGTCTGCGGGTGCAGCAAAATAGGCGCCTTCAATTCCTACTTCATCATAATATCTTGAAATGCCCAATTTGTATTCTGCCGCCAGCTTTTCTACGATGGCTCTTGTTTCCAGGGTTTGTACGGCAGCCCCCATATGATAATCCAGGTAATCGATCTTCAGACCTGCAAGCAGTGCTTTGTCTATTTGAGCTCGAAGTTCAGTTTCTATTTCTGATAGTTTCGGGTTATGCCCGAATAGCAAAGTTCGGGAAGGAAAGAAGAGTCCTACTGAATCTACCAAACTCGGAACAGCCCGGGCACCCGCGACCGGACCCCAACGGTATTGTTTCCATTCGGCATTCAGCACCAGGTGAATGCCAATTGAAACGTTTGGATATTTTTTCAGTAGCTCCACAGCTTCGGGAAACCAGGGGCAGGGCACCATTACAGAAGTGGAAACGGGCATACCTGTTTCCAGTACTTTCTGGATCGCGACATTCACTGAATGACACATCCCAATATCATCGCAACGTACCAGCACGGGTATTTTCCCGGAATTACCGGGTTGTGAAAATGCGACCGATGAAAACAGGAAAGCGATCCATACCATTGAATATTTCATGGAGCTGTTTTTATCTTTTATTAGCATAATAGTTAAATGTGTTTTCCATCCGGGTGAACGTTTTCTTTCTCATCCCCAGCTTCACCACGACCGGACTGCCAAGGACCAATTCTACATAGGGAAAAAAATGAACCCTTTTATCGTTCACTACTTTGATCTCTTTCCAGGGTATGAAAACCGGCTTGTGAAATAAACGGATCAAAAAAATGGGCCTTAAATGCATGCCTTCTTCATTATATATTAATATGAACGCGTTATTGTAATTAAGGAAGTTAACCGCAAGGGAAATGAGCCCCAGCCTTGTTCCTCCTATATGTTCCCCCGCCGGATAAGCGGCAGCCAATTTAGCCCAGGCGATCCTGGACAAAACAAATAACACAAACACAAAAGTGAATACAAGGCTTACCGGAATTATAAAGAATAGATTATCCATAAACAAGAAAAATGTGTAGACTGTCTTTCATTTCATCAGCATCAACGCACTCATGGTCTCGATCCCTTCCAGCAAATTACGAATCCGGACATTTTCATTTTCAGCGTGCTGGTTATTATCATGATTGGCGATAGGGACGGTGATGGTTTTTGCCTGCAGGTATCTTTCAAATAAATACAATGGGAGGCTTCCGCCCATTGTGGGTTGCAGTACGACTTCATCTTTGGTTGTTGATTGCACGGCTGCAATGACTTTTTTTACAATGGGAAGATCCATCGATGTGCGTTGGGCATTATACCCGTCGGAATCGGGTATTACTTTAATGATCTTCCCAAAATTCATTCTTTCTTCATCTGTGGGTTCATGGGTAATTATATAGTATCCCTGTTCCCTGATATGGTTGATCACTCTTCTTTGTTGCTTTTGCCAGTCGTTCCCCAATACCAGCCGCAGGTCTATAACGGCGGTGGCGGTGCTGGGTATCTGGTTGGATGCCAGTTTGCCTACATTCCCGCTTTGCATGCCATTGATGTTTAAAGAAGGCAAATTGAGGGCTTCACTTAAACCAACAGCTTTCATTTCAGGTGTTGTAAATCC
>DATINK010000403.1:0-3498 GCA_035474355.1 Chitinophagaceae bacterium
ATTTACTGAAATCATCCCCTGAAAAAATACCTGAACTGTTATAAGGACCATAATATGCGTCCAGTATTTTCATGGCAACAAATGCCCCGATCAATGCAAATATCCCCGCAGCGATCCCGCTCAGTCCGCTCAGGCTAATGAATCGACTGCTCCTTTGCATCATGTGCCGGATATCCTTGATGGTTTCAAGGTCAGAAGCCCCGGGAGAATGGATGGTTGGTTGTTGGTTCTTTTCTTCCATAAAAAGCACTTTGTAATACAAAGTAAATGAAATGTAATGACATTTCAAAACTGAATTTAAAATAACAAATTGTCATCCCGCTCCATTATCAACCTGTTTCTGCTTTCAGACCGACGAGTCCTCAGCCACATGCTTCTCCGACAAGTCTTCTCGCTGAGAGACTCGTCGGAAAATCAACTGGGTAACGGTTTTCATAGGTAGTGTATATCCCTTAAGAGTTATATTTACATGATTATGAGCCCGGTGAAACGTTACAGATTATTCCTATTCTTCATTTTGCTGTTTATGGGGGGGCTTGGGCCTGCATTTTCCCAGAAAAAAATACTGACCGGGGTGATCAGGGATGCACATAGCGAAGAAGTGGTCCCCTTTGCCTCAGTCAGCTTTAAAAACACAACAGTCGGCAAACTATCCGATTCTTCCGGGCTGTTTTCATTTTATCTCAGTGCCTGGCCCTCTGATACCCTGGAGATCACCTGTGTTGGCTATCAACCCCGCCGATTTTATATTAATCCCTTAAAGGATTCCATTCAAATGAACGTGATCTTCGAAAGAGGCACATTTAACGAAGGCATCCGGGTGAGATCCAAAGTCAATAAAGGATTATTTGTATGGAAGAAGATCGTAGAACATAAGCCGGAACATGACCGTTCCCGGTTGGACAATTTTGCCTATGAGCTGGATAATAAATTGGAGCTGGACCTGAAAAATATAAATTTCACAAAGCTTCTTAAGCTGAAAGTATTGAAACCCATAGAGGACCTGCTGAAAGAGAATATGGATAGCTCGGAAGGGATCAAGTACCTGCCTGTCTATTTTACAGAAGCCTTGTCAGATTATTATTTTCAAAACAAACCGTTGAAACGCCGGGAAGTGATCAAAGGCATAAAACTCACCGGTAAAATGGATGAAAGTGTGAAGAAAAGCATGGGGGGCATGAACCAGATAGTAAATGTGTATAACAACTTCATCCCCGTCATCGATAAACAATTTGTGAGTCCTGTAAGTGTTAACGGGGACTCCTATTATAATTACCGCGTTGCCGACACACAAGTAGTGAATAACAACCGATATTATCATCTTGTATTCACACCTAAACATCGCGGAACAAATACTTTTGAAGGAGATTGCTGGGTGCAGGTGGGAAGTTTTGCGATACAGAAAATGAATCTCCGGCTGGGAAAGGATGCCAATATTAATTTCCTGGAAACTTTAAGCCTGATCCAGGAATTCAAACAGATCAATGATTCAACCTGGTTTCTTGCCAAGGATAAATTTGTTGCGGACATTACACCGGTTAAAAATGCCGCCGGTTTCATTGGCAGAAAAACAACTACTTACCGGAATATCCGGATCAACGATACTTCTGTTATCCGCGAACTGGAGAAAAACAAGATCGCGGAAGAGATCATTCCCCTGCCTGGTTCAGATGACAGAACCACGGAATTCTGGGATAGCACCCGGCATGAAGAACTCACTCGTACAGAAAGAGGGGTAATCCGGATGATGGATACTCTTTCCAACTCTCCCAGGTTTCAGCAACTCACGAAAAAATTAACTTTTATCGGAACGGGTTATCTCGATGTTGGAAAATTCCAGATCGGTCCCTGGTATAACTGGATCAGTTCTAATAGCTGGGAAGGAACCCGGTTGAGATTTGACCTCGGCACGAATAAGAAATTCAATGAAAAATTCAGGCTGCACGCATACCTGGCCTATGGATTCAAAGACAAACGCTTTAAAGGAATGGGAGAGATCTTTTATCTCCCCAGCAAACATCCGCGTACGTATTTATGGGCCGGGATCAAAGATGATATGGATTATGGGCAAAGTAATTATGGAAGTGTTTCACAGGACAATGTATTTGGACTGGCATTTCGAAAAAACAATGTCCCTATTAAAAAGATACGCATCAATGAAAAAAGTTTTGAATTCTTCCGGGAAACCTTACCCTGGATGTCAACCTTGCTGGTCCTAACACACCGGGCCTGGACTCCCCTGCGCAACCTGATCCCTGCCGATTCATTCAAAACAACATTACCCGGAAACCCATTGACGACTTTTGAGGTCTCGCTTCGTCTTCGGTTTGCGTACCTGGAGACCTTTATAGAAAGTAATTTTTACAGGTCCAGCATGGGCAGTGCTTACCCGATCGGTGAATTCTGGTTTACACGAGGTATCAAAGGCGTATTCAACAGTCGTTATTCCTATACCAAAATATATGGAAACATATCTGACTATTTCTCCATACCCCCATTAGGAGGTATTTCCTGGAGTATTTATGGGGGAAAGACTTTTGGAACACTACCCTACCCCATGCTGGATATTGCTCCCGGTAATGAATTATATTATTATAGTGGTTCAGCATTCAACATGATGAATCGCTGGGAATTCATCCATGACAAATATGCCGGCATCAGCGTTGAACATCATATTGGGAACGGAATATTCCGGCTATTACCCAAACTGAAGTGGCGGCAATTCTGGACAGTCAAAACCCTTTGGGGAAGTCTTTCAGCAGCAAATAAAAAACTGAATTTCAAACAAGGGAATACTTTTCAGACCCTGGATGGCAAAACCTATATGGAACTCGGAACCGGTATCGATAATATTTTTCATGTATTCAGGATCGACTTTATCTGGCGGCCTTTTCCCTCTACGCTTTCAAAAGAAGGAGATAAATCGTTTGGCGTTTTTGGGAGCTTTCGGTTCAGTTTCTAAATACTTTCAAGAATCACTTTACAGGCAAACCTGATCTGCTCTTCTGTAATGTTTAGGGGAGGAGAAATTCGCATACATTGGGGGGCGAAAAGAAACCAGTCAACAAAAACTCCTTTTTTGATACAGCTTTCTATGATCCTTTGATTGGTTTCAAAATTTTCAAACTCCAGGGCGAACCAGAGACCAAAGCTGCGAACTTTCTTTATTCTTTCGTGTACCAGGAGGGAAAGGAACAATTCATTCCTTGCATCCACCCCGCGTATCCAGCCTTCATCAAAGATCACCATCAGGGACGCTAATCCTGCCGCGCAGGATAAAGGATGACCGCCAAATGTGGTGATATGTCCCAGTTCAGGATCGTGAGACAGCGTTGTCATTCTTTCTTTGCTGCTGATAAATGCGCCGAGCGGCAATCCTCCTCCCAGGGCTTTGCCCAATAACAACACATCAGGTGCAATACCAAAATGTTCAAAAGCCCAGAGCTTTCCTGTTCTGCCAAAACCAGATTGGATCTCATCCAGGATCAGCAGTGTCCC
>DATINK010000404.1:0-2658 GCA_035474355.1 Chitinophagaceae bacterium
CAAATTAGATCCCTCGTCTCTGTTTATAGCAATTGGTTTAAATTAGTACGGGATGACAGTTTTCCCTGGGGGACTTAAAAGGCTTTCTTCTCAACCGGCTTTCCTTCTACATCCAGCTCTACGATCTTGTATCCCAGTTTCTGCAAACCGGGCAGCACTTTCGCTTTATCACCCACTAATAACATATTTAATTTCTCGGGTTTGATATACTTTCTTGCAAGGGCGTCAATATCTTTTTTTGTCATACCCTTCAGGATCTTTTGTTGTATATCAGCATAATTGGCCGGAAGGTTATATTCCAGGATATTTCTGATAAACCCGGCTTTTTGAAAACCCGTCTCATAGCGCAGGGCATCGCGCTGGCCGATGGCGCTTTTCAGGAAAGCCAATTCATCTTCCTTGATGCCATTCGTTGCAAAGTCTTTTAATTCTTTCACCACTTCAACAAGGGCGCTGTCGGTTGCATCCGCTTTGATGCCGGAACTGAATGCGAAATCACCGCCGTATTCATCACCACTGAAAGAAGATCTTGCACCATAGGTCCAGCCCTTATCTTCCCGGAGGTTCATGTTCAGCCGGCTATTGAATCCGCCGCCAAGTGTAAAATTCATCAGGCCCGACCTGTAGTATTCACCGGTTGCATCATATTTCAACCCGGTATTATAACCGACACGAAATTCTGTTTGCGCGGCTTTTGGAATATCTACCAGGTATATTTTGGATTCATCGTTAGCTACCGGTGTGGCAGCAACTTTCGGTAATTCTACTTTTTTATTCGGGAGCTTGTTGAGAAAAGCAAGTTTAGGAAGTATCTCCGCCTCGGTTACATCTCCCACAATGACCACCTTCGCGTCAATGGAAGTCATATAACTATCATAATAACCCTGGATATCCTGCAGGGTCATGTTCTTTACCGTATTCTCAGTACCATTTGAATTCATACCGAGAATATTATTCGGGCCATAATTCAGTTTATTGATCACGTCCGATGCAACAGCTGTGGGTTGTCCTTTTGCCTGTTTGAATCCTTCGTTGATCCTTTTCTGGTTGCGTTTAAAAGCATCTTCAGTAAACTTCGGATTGAACATTCTTTCTTCCAGCAGGGCAAGCGTGGGTCCCAGGTTCTTTTTCAATGCCTGCACATTATAGTTGATCCCATCCACATCGCTGTTTACAGTAACGCTGGCTCCTAATTTCTGAAGTGCCACACTCATCTGTTCAGCCGTATAGTTTTTGGTGTCTTCTCCCATCATCGATGCAAAGAAGCTGGCGAGTCCTAACTTGGAAGTATCATTCGCCTGTAACAGGTGACCCCCCGGTATAGTGATGGCAATCGTTACGGTTGGGATCTCTGTCATCTCGCTGCCGATCATTTTAATGCCATTGGGAAAATCCTTTCTCCAGAATTTTGGAACTTTTACAATAGGATTAGCGCCATTGCCCGGATGCTTGCTCCGATCGAATTTATCCAGGGCTTTTGTGTATTTCAATCCGGCATAACCGTAATCAGGCCGTACATAATGATTGGAATCGATCGTATAATTGTCAGCAGCGGCGATCAATTTTTCCTGTCCTTTTGGTAATACGCTCATGATCACAGCGTGTTTCCCTTTTATATAATTATTATAAGCCGCCATTACAGATTCCTTAGTAACGGAGGTGTACATCGCGATCAGGTCGGCTATTTTGTTAGGATTACCGGAAAAGGTCTGGAATGCGGCTAATTGAGAACCCTTACCCTGCACACTTTGCAGTCCATTGATCTGCTGGCTTTCCAATTGCCCCTTGAATTTGGCAATATCGTCATCGGTAATACCACGGGCCTCAAAAGAGTCAAGTGAACTACGGAATAAAGCTTCCATCTGCTGGAGATTTTTTCCGGGCAAGGGAACGATCGTAAATGTAAACTCGCCTGCCAGTTCGGATAAAGAACTGCTGGCATTTGCTTGCAGGGCCAATTGTTTTTTTACCAATTGCTGAAACAATACAGAGTTTCTTCCTACGCCCAGTATTTGTGCCAGGCAGGCGAGAGAACCCATTTCTTTATCATATAAAGGCACAGTAGGATAATCAATGACCAACAAAGGCAGTTTTGCATAGTTGTCTACATAAGAGCCATAACGGTCTTTATCCAGTATCGCAGCTGGTACGATCACCTTGCTTACTTCGGGTCCACGGGGAATGGGTCCAAAATATTTTTCTACGAGCTTGATTGCCTCAGCGGGTTTCACATCGCCACTGATCGTCAGGGCGGCATTATTAGGTCCATACCAACGAAGAAAAAAATTCTTGAGGTCATTCACGTCACTACGGTTCAGGTCTTCCAGGTAACCGATGGTTTGCCAGGAATAAGGATGACCATAAGGATATAATTGCTGGCCGATCTTTTCAAAGGTTTGTCCATAAGGAACATTATCGAGGCTTTGTCCTCTTTCATTCTTTACAGTGGCTCTTTGAATTTCGAATTTTAGCTGGGTAACTGCATCCAGGAGAAAACCCATAAGGTCTGCTTCTAACCAAAGCATTTTTTCCAGCTGGTTGCTGGGCACGGTTTCAAAGTAATTGGTCCTGTCGCGGTTGGTGCTGCCGTTCAGCGTGCCTCCTGCATCCGTGACTATTTTGAAATGTTCATCATCTTTTACGTGGTCGGATCCCTGG
>DATINK010000405.1:0-7782 GCA_035474355.1 Chitinophagaceae bacterium
ATAGCCGAAGGAGCAGGGGCATCCCCAGTAGCAGCCGCACTCTCCCTCAGGGCTTCAGAAAAAAAAATTGTTTGTGTTATTTCCGGCGGAAATATTGATGGGGGAAAGATCAGTAAGATACTTTCGGGTGAAATACCTTAAAAATCCAAAACCATCCGGGCATCTTTGAAATAAATACTTCAGTTGATTGCCGGAACGGAGCAATTGGTGATCAGCAGCGCGGAATCTTTTAGCGCTTCTATAGAATGCTGCTGGCAATGATGAAGATTGACCAGTTGCATTTCCCGGAGATCAAAATCGCCATCTGCAGTAGTCACCTTCACTTTTCCTTCCAGTACCTGGATAGAAACAAGCCCATCGATCTCATTCTCACTCAGGATAGCGCCTTTATGCAATACGGTGACGACGATGGCCAGGTGATTCGTCTTGAATACAGTGATCCCGTTACGGTCATTCTTCTCCCAGGCTTCTTCGTCTTTAAGCTGCCGGATAAAAGTGGGAATATCTGTAAATACATAGGGGGCGTCGATCACCCGGTCACCCATCGGCCTGTTTAGGGTCGCTTCGTTTCTCTTGATTTCCATAAACTTGATTTAAGTATATCTTATAGGGTCTAAAATGATGCCATAAATAATTTTTCCCCGATTAGCGATCAACCCTCAACCCGGCAAATTAAATTTCTGATTTTTTGCTTTCTCTGCAGAACTTGGATGAATTGCCCGGCTGATCTTTGATAAAATATCAGCCATTTCAAATGGTTTGGAGATAAAATCATTTGCGCCAGCTTCCAGGCAGGATTCTTTTGCAAAGGGATGAGCTGAGATCATGATGATGGGGATCATGGCAGTGTCTTTTCCCTCCTTTAAAGATTTACATACATCTACGCCATTGACGCCCGATAATAACATATCCATGATCACCAGGTTGATGGGTTTGCTCCGGAGAATATCGGGCACCTGTTCTACCCGCTCAGCTATAGAAACTGAATATCCCTTATACTCCAGCATCATCTTTAACATAAAACTGATATCCAGGTCATCATCAACGATAAGGATGTTATGTGTTTCCATTTACGATTGTCTTCTTTGATCACTTGGAAAAACGATCGTAAAAACTGACCCGTTACCTTTTTTACTTTCAACGGAAATGGTACCCCCGTGCCGTTGTACGATCTCTCTGGCGATAAAAAGCCCGATGCCAAAGCCGGGAAAGGTTTGTTCACTTTTGCCTTCTACGCGATAAAATCTTTCAAAGATCCTGGGCTGGTCTTCGGGGTCAATCCCGATACCGAAATCACGGATCTTTACCACGGACGTGTTGCCGTCATTGTTGACCGTCATTTCAATATGGTCCGCATCCGGCGAATATTTTACAGCGTTGGCAAGCAGGTTTGTCAACACCTGGCCGATCCTGTCCCTGTCACCATAGAACATACCTTCAAAATCATTGTGGACAATGATCGCATGTCTTGCCGTAGTCAGTTGAACATCCTGGACAGTCTCTTCAACAAGGTCTCCGAGGTCGAATTCCTTTTTATGCAGGTCAAGCCTGCCGGACTCAATGCGGGAAAGATCCAGTAATTCGGAAACCAGTCGTGTGAGTTTGTTAACCTGTTTGGAGATCGTATGAAGCGACGTTTTTACAGTTTGCCGGGAGTTTTTGAATTTCTCCTCATTCATTTCCTCATAGATCGCCTGTAACAATTGCACATACCCTTTAATGGAGGTGATCGGAGTTTTCAGTTCATGGCTGGCCATTTTTATGAAATCATCTTTCCTGTCTTCCAGCTTTTTCATTTCTGTAATGTCTGTAACAGACCCCGCATAACCGGCAAATTCACCATTGCGGTCAAAATAAGGAGACCCTTCTGTAAAGCACCAGCGTACCTGTTCGCCATTTTTATGGATTCTGAATTTTGTACTGTAATTTTCTCTTCCTAACAGGGCCATATTAAATTTTTCATATGCAGCTGCTTTATCTTCAGGCATTACTGCATCCATCCAGCCCGCACCTTTTTGGTTCTCAAGTGGGATACCTGTCCAACTGAGCCATGTATCATTGACAAATATGTTATTGCCCGTCGTATCTGTCATCCATAGGCCAACCGGGGAGACGCTCGAGATCGTTTTCAGCATCAATTCATTGATCTTTTGTTCTGTGACATCCCTGGCGATCTTCGAAGCACCTATTACCCTGGCAGATTTATCTTTGATAGGAGAAACGGAAAGAGAGATATCCTTCAACCTGCCATCCCTGGTTCTGCGTTGTGTCTCGAAATGTTCAACACGTTCTCCATTCTTAAGTTTACCCAGCAAATTGGGTTCTTCCTGGAGCCTGTTCTCAGGAATGATCTTCGTGATCAGTTGACCGATCATTTCTTCAGCCTTGTAACCAAATATCCTTTCGGCCGCAGCATTCCAGCTGGTAACGACCCCATCCAGCGATTTGCTGACAATAGCGTCATCTGAAGACCTCACGATAGCAGCCAGTATAGCTATTTTTTCATCTGCCGATTTTCTATCGGTGATATCCACCAGCATATTCAAAGCGCCTTTTAAATTCCCTTCTTCATCAAATAAGGGAACGGGGTTAGGCTGTATGTTTCGAAAGGATCCATCCGGTCGTTGAATGACGATCTCCTGGTCATTGACCGGTCGGGCTTCCCGTAACGTTATGGCCATGGGACAGTCTTCAAAATCCATGAGGGTAATGCCATCAGGATGAAAGATCTTCCAGGACCCGCACCAGAGATCCTTTCCTATTTGTGGCGCCCTGCCCCACAATTCAACAGCTGCTTTATTGTACATGGTAATACGTCCGGCAGTATCACAGGTATAAAGAGCCGCAGGAATATTTTCAAAAACATCCCGGCCCAAACTGCCCAATGCAAAAGAAAAATGATTGGCTATTTTTTCTCCGTTATAAGAGGGAGACGGGGGAGGGGTGAGAGAAATATCTGGCATCAAGTTATTTGTTAACAGCAGATCATCTTCTGCCAGTCCAATGTACAAAAGCAGGACCGGCATTTTGCCTGCTTTCCAGGGAAATTCCCTTTTCAAAGTAATTATTAACAGCTGTTGACCTGGCGCCTGCCCCGCTTGGCGCGCTTATTTCCTTTCTCATTGTTTCCTGGATACCCGGCAAAATCTGCTTTCCATTCTTTTTACTCTGGTGAAAAATGAGTGAATAGATCGCAACTAACAATAAAATTTTTTTCATAACCCGTCTCTGATTATATCCTGCCTTTGAACCGGGTAACGGGCTGTGGTTATCCGGTTACCTACTCAGTTCTTTTATTTTGCCGAAAACATTGTGCCAGAATCGTTAAAGCCAAATTCAAATCAATAACCTGTTTTCTATTGCCAAACGTGGAAATACTTTCTCAGTTCACCTTTCTTCAGTTTGGTAATGCCTGATCTTATTATAAAGTGTCTTCCTGTCGATCTTGAGTAATTCTGCGGCTTTTTTCTTATTGAAATTCACCTGTTGCAAAACGCTCATGATCGTTTCAAACTCGGCTTTCATGGCCGCGTCTTTCAGGTTGAGCTCTTCGCCAGGCGCTTTCCTGGATTCATGTTTTTCTTCTTCCTCAGCTTTTACAAATGGACGATTATTCGTGATCTCCCAGGGGAGGGAGGTAGAAGAGATCTTATGTCCAGGCTCTGTCAGCAATACGGCACGCCTGACCACGTTCCGGTATTCACGCAGGTTGCCCGGCCAGGAATATTCCATAAATTTCTGAAGCACATCGGGTTCAAACCCAGGAATGATCTTTCCCTGTTCCGCGGTTGTCTTAGCCAGGAAGAATTCAGCAAAAAGAAGAATGTCTTCTTTTCTCGTCCTTAATGGTGGCAATTTGATGGAGAATTCATTGAACCGGTGATAAAGATCTTCCCTGAATTTGCCTTTATGATAAGCATCCTGCAGGTTTTCATTGGAGGCAACGATGATCCGCACGTCCACCTGTAATTCTTTATTTCCACCTACGCGCTTGAATTTACGTTCCTGAATTACTCTTAATAAGGTCGCCTGCACTTCCGGTGAAAGATTGCTCACTTCATCCAGGAAGAGTGTACCTCCATCCGCAAGTTCAAAATGTCCTTCTTTGTCCTGCAGGGCCCCGGTAAATGCCCCCTTCACGTGGCCGAATAGTTCACTTCCTGCCAATTCTTTGGAAAGGGTTCCGCAATCCATGGCAACAAACGGTTTATTGCGGCGTGTACTCAATCCATGGATCGTTTTTGCGATCACTTCCTTGCCTGTTCCGCTTTCCCCGTATAAAATAATGCTGTAATTCGTTCCTGCTACGATATTGATCTGGTCATATAAAGTTTTTGTAGCTGCAGATTCCCCGACATAATATTCACCTTCAGCACCCAGGGTATTTTCCAGGGCTCTTCCTTTTTCACCATTGACAGATGTTCTTTGATCATTTATACCCTCTCCGCCTTTGCTGGCTTTAATGGCTTTTTGTAATACACCCAGTACTTCATCCGGGATAAGGGGTTTGACGATATAATCAAAAGCTCCCAGTTTAATGACTTCCACCGCTGTCTTGATATCAGAATAGCCGGTAATGACCAATACGATCACCTGCTGGTTAATTTTTTTAACGGCAGAGACAACGTCCTTGCCCTCCATATCCCCCAGCCGGTAATCACAGATAACGATATCAAAATGCTTATCCTGGTATAAAGCGATCCCTTTGGCGCCGGTATGTGCGACCTCGGATTCGTAACCGTTTTTATTCAAAAAACGGGAAAGGAGTGAGCAAAGGTCTACGTCATCGTCGATGATGAGGATATTACTTCTCATAAAAAGGGGCTTTAGAGTATTAAGTTAACCTATTAGCTTGGGAATAACATTTCCCCTTCTGCGCAAATCGTGCCGGATTTTAACAATTTCAGAACGAAAGGGGCTGTTCTATCAATTTGGCTTTGAAATTGACGTATATATGATGTGTATCAAACTAATAGATCAGCCCTTACCAGTGAAGACTTACCCTCTCCAAAAGCACATGATATTACTGCGTTGATCATTGATGATGAGTCCGACACCCGCTTATTGATCGGTATCATCCTGAAACAGAAAAACATTCAAAGTCGTTTTGCGGGGAGCCTGAAAGAAGCTGAAAAACTACTGGAGGGCCCGGGCACCCCTTCTATTATATTCCTTGACAATCATCTGCCTGATGGATTGGGAATTACCTATATAAAAAGGCTAAAATCAGTCTATCCTGATGCCCGCCTGGTCATGATGACTGCACATGACAATGAATCGGATAGAAAGCAGGCTTTATTAGCAGGTGTGGATTACTTTTCTGGTAAACCACTTACCACAGCGTTCATTTACAGTATGATTAAATTCCTACCAGGACAATAATTGTACACGGTGGGTAATTATTTCTACACTTAATAATTCCTTGTTATATAAACGGTTCTGATAGATTGAGAATCACCGTAAAGCTGGTCCCCAGTCCCGGATGACTATCTACTTTCATCGTTCCTTTATGGCTTAATATGATATTCTGCGTATTGGTAAGCCCAAGGCCATTTCCACTGGATTTGGCTGTAAAGAAAGGTTCAAAGGATTTTTGCAGGGTATCCTTGTCCATCCCTTTACCATTATCTTTTATTTCAAGGAAACTTTTATCTCCATACCGGCTGGTTTTTATTTGAAGGAGTCCTTCTTTGTTTTCCATCGCTTCGATTCCGTTCACAATAATATTCAGAAGGGCCAGTTTTATTTTTTCAGCATCAACGGATATTTTACAGGGCAGGGAAGTGAATATTTTTTCCACTTTTACGTGGTTTAATTCGATCCGGTCTTTTGCCATCTTAAGTGTTTCATCAACCAGGTCGTTCAGCTCCCAGGTTGCAAAATCGAGTTGACCCAACCGGGTGGCATTTAACAGGTCGGAAACCAATTGGTTGATGCGGTTCGCATTACGACCGATCATTTCTAATAACATGCTGGAATCAGGGTCAGCGACATCCATTTTCTGGAGTTGATCGGTTGCCAGGGTGATATTCGTGAGGGGATTCCTGACTTCGTGTGCGATCGTCCTTGCGATACGCCCGGTCGCAGCAAATTTTTCAATGCTTTTTAGTTCATCCAGCTCATTCGCCGCCTGTTTTAATTGTTGTATGTTCTGTTCAAGATCAAAACTGTATTGCGCCGCCTTTTTATCTGCCTGCACTTTTCCCCTGTTTTCCATTTGGTAGGTTTTCCAGGAAAAAAGGATAGCCAGGACGGCGATCAACAGGGAAGCGATCGTACTGATATTACTTCCTGTAAAGAACCGGGATAATTTTGATTGTCTTTTCTTTACGAGCGCTTCCTCTTTCTCTTTGATCTTCTAAATGACTGTGCGGATGCTATCGGTGACAATTTTGCCCGGTTCCCTATCCGTTTTCATTTCTTCAGTGATCAAAAAGCCGCTTTTCTGGAACAGGTTGAGACCCTTTGACATGAAATTCAACTTTCGTTTCAACAGGTCCTCCAGCAAATTCAGCAAGGCAGCCTGGTCTTTATTGTCGGCGGTTAGTTTTTTCAATGCATCAACCGATGCGGGTATCAGGGTTATTTTTTCATCATAAGGTTGAAGAAAGCGTTTGTCTTTTGTGACGATATATCCCCTGATGCCGCTCTCTGCTTCGAAAATATTCCCTTTCAGTGTTTCCAGGGTGGTGATAACAGTATAGGTATGCGAAACCGAATGTGTTTCACGGATCACTTTACCCGTCGTATAAAAGATCAGGAAGAAAGACAATAAGAGGAGCAAGAATGCAATAATATAGCCTGAGTTGATCTTGCTCTTCAGGGATAATACCATGCTTTGGTTCGATTGTCTTTCAAAAGTAACGGATTTGACAGCTACCTAAACAAAAGGCTCCGGCGTAAGCCAGAGCCTTGTTCTTTACACTCATTATCCAGAATAAATTCTGTTTAACTTTTAGAAACTGATCCCGGTTTTACCCGTTTTCTTTTTCTATTGTGTAAACTAACATGCTGATAATAATCCAAAATCCATGCCATATAGCATAGCCATAAATTCTAATATGAATAAAAAAAGGGAGCCAGGCGGCTCCCATCACGCTAACCATTTGAAGAAACACTGTTATAGAGGAAAAGATTATTTCTTTTTCGGAACCTTCGCCCCGGATTTCCTGGCTTCAGATAATCCAATAGCAATCGCCTGCTTCCTGCTGGTCACTTTTTTCCCACTACGACCGCTTCGAAGCTTGCCTTCTTTCATTTCATGCATCACTTTTTCTACTTTTTTTCCTGCTTTCTTTGAATACTTTGCCATGACTTATACATTTTGTTCCTGTTTGGGTTTGGGAGTGATGATCAATGCTTCCAGGTAAAACAGGATCGCCAACCCAGCCAACACGTGCACCATCGGACCTGCATTGAGAAAGAAAAAGCCAATGAGCCATACCATCCAAAGGATGCCAGCTGCGATATAGAGTTTAGATTTCAATTGCGGTTGCATTTTATCTTATTTAGAAATAATTGTGCCAGTTAGGGTCATTGGCGAAAGATCTTATTCAGGAATGTGATTGATGCAGGTTCCCCATGATGGTCCTGGCCGGCTTGTGCAACAGCGTCGTTCTTAATAACCATTTGTAAATATTTTTAAACAGGTGATCGGTGCGGGAAGAGCTGCTGTAAGTCGGCTCCGCGTATTCTACATTCGCTATATTCATTTTCACCAATACGGGGCTGACAGTCCGGTCGAAAATATTTTCCCCGGACCTGGTTAACCAGTCGGGCAAT
>DATINK010000406.1:0-6846 GCA_035474355.1 Chitinophagaceae bacterium
CGTTTAAAGGCTTTGCGGTTAATGACAAGGGTGAGATCCGGTTTGGTTTGGGTGGATTAAAAGGCGTGGGTGAAGCCGCCGTAGAAAGCATCATCCTTGAAAGAAAAAAGAAAGGGCCCTATCAAACTGCTTTTGACCTGATCAAAAGGATCAACCAGCGCACGGTCAATAAAAAAACACTGGAGAGCCTGGTCTATGCCGGGGCCTTCGATTGCTTTACTGATATTCATCGTGCCCAATATTTTCACGTGCCTCAGGATGATATCGTGAATGGACTTGAAAGGATCATCAAATACGGACAGGTGATGCAATCGCAGGCAGCTTCTTCTGCCAATACTTTATTTGGCGACCTGCCCTTAAGTTTTGAGATCCCGCCTCCCCGTTTGCCGGATTGTACTGTCTGGCCACTGACCGTCCAGCTGGAACACGAGAAAGAAGTAACAGGAATGTTTTTAAGTGGTCATCCTCTCGACCATTATCGTTTTGAGATGAAACATTATAAAGTAACGCCCATTGCCGATTTCAATGAATTCCGGGAATCGATAAGAATGCAGCCCAACCCGGGGAGGATGTTCAGGGTGATCGGCCTGGTGGCGGATGCGCAGCATAAGATCTCCCGCCAGGGAAACAAATATGGAAATTTTGTAATAGAAGATTATTCCGGGAAAACAGAACTCATTTTATTCAGCGAAGACTATCTCAAACTGACGCCGCTCCTGCTGCAGGGAAATACGGTCTTTATCACCGGCTTTTTCCGGCCCCGTTACAACCGGGAAGAATTTGAATTCAAAGTGGCGCACGTATCCCTGGTGGAAACCCTGAAGAGAAACCTTACCAAGCAGGTGAATATTGAAGTCAATCCCAATGACGTCAATGAAGACATGATCCAGTTCATGTCCAAAAACCTCAAAGACTATCCCGGTAAGTCCACTTTAAAATTTGTGCTCTCCGAGCCTGGCAAGAAAATGAAGATAAGCCTGGTGACCATGGACAATGGCTTTGAAATGAACGACGAACTGATCCATTTCCTGGAAAGCAAACCGGAATTAGACGTACAGGTTGTAACAGGCTGAGGTCCTGCCCCTATCCCCTAAAGGGGCAATTGAAAATCTTTATAATTTTTACACAACTTTTTTTCCTGCTTATATGTTATATTGATTGGACTTACATTTGTAGTATTAAATTCTAAATTCTTCACCCCTTCAGGGGATGGGGGCAAAACCCTTTAAAAAAATGGCAAAAGAGTTCACAGACGGCAATTTCCAGGATGAAGTACTGGCAGCAGACAAATTAACGGTTGTAGATTTCTGGGCAGAATGGTGCGGTCCCTGCCGCGCGATCGGCCCCGTGATTGAAGAACTATCCAAAGAATATACAGGTCGTGTCAATGTTGGCAAGGTCAATGTTGATATCAATCCCCAGGTATCCATGAATTATGGGATCACTTCCATTCCTGCGATCCTGTTCATCAAGAACGGGCAGGTGGTTGATAAATTAGTAGGTGCTCAGCCCAAAGGGAACTTTGTCCGTAAAATCGAAGCGCACATCTAAGCTGAAATCCCAATTGCCAAATCACAAATTCCAAATACAATATTATTTGTGATTTGTAATTTGGGTATTTGTGATTTTATGTTTTAATGTCCATGCTTTACGTCCATCGTAGGATCGTGCTTATACTTAAATACTAATGGGAATATCAAACCGAGTGCCAGCGCGTATCCTGCAAAGCAGAACCAGATCGATTGCCAATCCCGAATTCCATTGTTGGTAAAATGATCGACAACCCAGCCCGCTCCCATCCCCCCAAATGTTGCTCCCAACCCGTTAGTCATTAACATAAACAAACCTTGTGCGCTTGCCCTGATCTTAATATCTGCTTCTCTCTCTACGAACAGCGAACCAGAAATATTGAAGAAGTCAAATGCCATTCCATAAACGATCATAGAAATGATCAGTAAGTAAAGGCCATCTGCTGGATTACCGATACCGAAAAGTCCAAATCGAAATACCCATGCAAAGATGCTCATCAACATTACTTTTTTGATCCCGAAACGGCGAAGGAAGAAAGGAATGGTGAGAATGAAAAGGGTTTCTGATATCTGAGAAATGGACAATAAGATATTCGGGTTTTTTACGGCAAACGAATCAGGGTATTTAGTATTGAAGTCAGCCAGGAATTGTCCACCAAATGCGTTTGTGATCTGCAGCGCAGCGCCGAGGAACATGGAAAAAATAAAGAATATCGCCATCTTGGTCTTCTTAAACAATACAAACGCATCTAATCCAAGTGAAGAAGCAAGACTTTTTTTCTCCCCGGTTTTCGCAGGTGGGCATTTGGAAACAGTAAAAGAATATATACCCATCGTGATGGCCGCGCCAGCGGCCAGGTAGAATTGGTAGGGTGTAGTAATCCAATGAAACATATTCACAACCCACATGGCAACAATAAATCCAATAGTGCCCCATACACGTATAGGGGGGAACACTTTCACTATGTCATAATTATTTTTTTCCAGTGTGATATACGAAACTGTATTAGCAAGCGCGATCGTGGGCATGAAAACGAAAGAATTGAGAAGCATGGCTAAATAGAATGTGGGAAAATCTTTAACCGAAGATGCCCATAATAAAAAAGCGGCACCCGCAATATGACACATTCCCAGGACCCTTTCTGCATTGACCCACCGGTCAGCAACAATTCCCAAAAGTGCCGGCATCACCAGAGATGCAATTCCCATGGTTGTGAAAACACTACCAACCTGGATACTGTTAAAACCCAGGGAAAACATATAGGGTGCAACGGAGATCAGCCAAGAACCCCAAATAAAGAATTGGAGAAAATTCAGGATCGTGAGTCGGAATTTGATGCCCATAAACAGTATTTGGAGGGAAGATAATGATTTGTTTGAACTCGTAGCGCCGTTGTGCCGTCGCGAGAATTATTTCATGCAGAGACGCAAAGTTCCCGCAAAGTCGCAAAGCCACTTGTATTCTTTGCGCTTACTTTGCTGTCTTCGCGTGAAACAATGGCATAAGATTCTCGCTACGCCGCAACCCCGCAACGTAGTATCTTTGCAGGATGGAAAATGGTGTAGATCATTCGAGAGATTTAATGAAAATCGAAGAGAAAGTAAATGCAGGTAAAAGAATAACCGACGAAGAAGGGTTATTTCTTTTTGAGCACGCCAGCCTCGGATTTGTCGGCAAACTGGCCAACCAAATAAGAGAAAAACTTCACGGCGATAAAGTATTCTTCAACCGCAATTTTCATATCGAGCCCACCAATGTCTGTGTCTTCAGTTGTAATTTCTGTTCCTATTCAAAATTATACGCACATCGTGATGAAGGCTGGGAACTGAGTGAGGATGACATGTTCAAACTTGTTCAGAATTATGATGGCAAACCCATCACTGAAGTTCATATAGTCGGCGGCGTACACCCCAAGCTGAATCTTGCATTCTTTGCCGGCCTCCTGCGAAGGATCAAGGCCCATCGGCCGGAATTACATATCAAGGGATTTACTGCGGTCGAACTTGATTATATGTTCCGTAAGGCGAAAATGTCTAACGAGGAAGGATTGAAATACCTGAAAGATGCAGGATTGGATTCTATTCCCGGCGGCGGCGCAGAGATATTTGACCCGGAGATCCGGGCGAAGATCTGTGATGATAAAGTCGGAACAGAAGGTTGGCTGGCCATACATGAAGCGGCTCATAAGCTCGGCATGCATAGTAATGCGACGATGTTATATGGCCATATTGAAAACTATCGTCACCGCATTGACCATATGCGGCGGCTGAGAGAATTGCAGGACAAAACAAAGGGATTCAACACTTTTATTCCTTTAAAATTCCGGAACAAGGATAATGATATGAGTAATATCCCGGAATCTACCGTGATTGAGGACATGAAGATGTATTCTATAGCCAGGATCTACCTGGATAATTTTCCCCATATCAAAGCTTATTGGCCGATGCTGGGAAGACAAAATGCACAACTCTCCCTGTCTTTTGGCGTGGATGATATCGATGGAACTATTGATGACAGTACACGGATCTATTCCATGGCCGGCGCAGAAGAACAAAATCCTTCTATGACTACTGAAGAATTAGTTAATCTTATCAAACAGGTTAACAGGCGACCGGTCGAGAGAGATACACTTTATAATGAAATAAAAGATTACGGTAACTTAAATGTCGTGGTATAATATAATTCGTTACCTCGCTGTTTTTCATACTTTATGTAGCCGGGAAGACAGGAAGGCGGGAAGTTATAGCTCGAAATGAGGCAAAGATCGAAGACGGGAAGCGTGCCTTTCTTCCCGTTTATAAATTAATTTGAGCTTCGAAGTTTTCTTCCCGTCTTGCCGCTTTACCGGCAAATAGCCCACTTTGAGAGGCCCCGAGAGTTCTTAAAAAAATGAACCTATTGTAATAATAAAAAACAAGTAATGAAAAAACTGCCATTATTCTTTTTTGCTTTATTTATATTAAGCTATTCATGCAAGAATAAAGATTCTGCTCCAGATAGCTTCAAAGAACAGCTGATCGGCTCCTGGGATTGGGTAAGTTCTACAGGTGGCATTGATGGCGGTACAAGAACGCCTGCAAACGAGGGACAAACCAAGAGCATCCGCTTTGATTCAGCAGGCAAGTATTATTCTTATGTCAATGGTGTTGAAGTTCAGGGCATGAGTTTTACCATTAGCGCAGCTATTGACAAAAAAGCATGGGAAGGTAGCAGGATGATCAAATTCAGTAAAAAAGATGAGGCACCGAATAATAAACAGGGCTATTCGCAAAATGCTGTGTTCCGGGGAAAAGATACACTGGTCCTCCAGGATGATTGCGTGGATTGTTATACCAACCTTTATGTAAGAAGCACGGGCAATGATGCTTCAAGACCGATCATTGAATCTGACACTCTTTATAATTCCGGCTTAGACGTATATAGTAAATATCTCCCACCGACATTCAGAGCCTATGTAACGGATTATGTGACCGGCTGGACCATTCCCAAAGAGAATGCCTGGGAAAAATATTGGTGGGACCAGTATAAAAAAGATAAATCGTTAGTGAATTATGTTTCCGGGGATTTCAATTGTGATAATAAAACAGATTATTCGATGATCCTCACCGATCCCCGGGGTGCCGTAGCCGCCTGGGTATTTATGGCAAAAGGAAATGATTTCGAAAAAACAATGCTTGAGCAGGCGGATATTGAAGAAGGACCGATCGCTATTGGCATTGATCTTTTGAAAAAAGGGAAACAAGGCGATATGATCACCAACAAGACTGCAGATATTAAATGCGATGGTGTTTCAATCGTGTTTTTTGAAAGAGCCCAGCATTCTTATTATTGGGAGAAAGGAAAATTCAAGATGATACAAACAGGAGATTGATACCATGATAAAGATCTTACAAAACCTCCATCCGCTGGTTTTTCTGTTAATTGCCACTATACTTGAAGTCAGCCGGATGCCATTAACCTCCATGCACGCCCCTGCCGGCACAATAAATGAGTAAGTCCTGTTTGGCAGTTATTATTTCGCCGTTTTTACCTATGGCGGTCAATTTTACAGATACCGTTCCGCAGGAATACGTATGTGATGGGTTTATTTCTGTCGACGTAGATCCATCACCAAATTCCCAAAAATAAGAAAGCCCTTTTGTGGATTGATTCTCAAAATTTATCAGGTCTCCTTCCTTTACGCCATCGCCCATCGTAAGATCTATTTTGAACTGAGCCACCGCTTTCGCGCTTATCTGATCATTCGTTCTTACAGGTGAGCCATTATCTTTCGAACAGCTATTGATAACAATAAAAATCAGGAAAAGAGAGACTGCTTGTTTCATAAAAAGTGTTTCTCAAAATTAATTCTTTCAAAATTTTTACCCGTTAAGCTTATGTATTAGCTTATAAATTTGAAACCAGAGTATCAAATCTTAAAAATCCCAGATCCTTTTATATATTTTAAACAATGTTGCAAAAAACGGCTTAATTTTATGAAGGTTTATGAGACCGAACAAAAAAATATCCAACTGCATAAGTCTTCTGCTGATACTGCTCCTCTTTCAAAAGATGGGCGCAGGATTGTGCTTTCATAATGTCTTTCATATACAAAACAAGGTTCCTTTTTCCAATCATCTCCAGGTAGGTGTTCATTCCGTCAACAATTGTAATTGTATTGATGATTTCTGTGCCCCCTTCCAGGCATCAGAACCACCATTGCAACAATCCTTGTCACTGCAAATTGAACTTGTTTCATTATTTCATTCCTCATTTTCATTATTTCCTCATCTTTTTCATTCCCTGCGCGGCCCTCCATTGAAAGCTTAACCACACTTTTATTCAACGGATGTTTTTGACATTCCTGGTTCAATTCATTATTGAACCCCTTTCGCATTAACACCCGGATGGCATAAGCATCATCCCTTCGATCATTGTAAAAATTGATATTCAAAAATTATTTATATGAAAAAGATGGCTTTTCCCTTGCTTTTCCTGTTGGTATTTACAACTTTAATTAAGGCGCAGCCTGTCACAGATTCAAAAAACAGTCGGAATCCTCTGGTGGGCCTGACTGGGAAGGTTATGGATGCAAAAACCGGTGAAGCACTGGCAGGGGCTTCAGTTTATTTTCCCGATCTCCGAATCGGAGGCATTGCGGATGATAAAGGGGCCTATAAAATTCAAAATATCCCCACCGGTACATTTCTTATAGAGGTTAGTTATCAGGGTTATTCCTCTTTTACCGAAACAATAGAACTAAGTGGAAATGTGCAAAAGGATTTTGCACTTTCACCCTCTTATATAGAGAACCAGGCAATCACGGTGATGGGCGTT
>DATINK010000407.1:0-4862 GCA_035474355.1 Chitinophagaceae bacterium
TCATCCATGATCTTATAAGATGCAGAACTTGCTTGCGGACCGGCAAAAAAGCCCCATTCAGCCTGGGCCAGGGCGGCAACACTTACAAACAGGAAAAAACAAAATAGCAACAGCAACTTCATGCACTTGATTTTAGCGGTGAAAATACACGGTTAATGAAAGGGAAGCTTTTCAGGAAGGACTGGGTCCCGGCGAAGGATTGAATTTCATACCGGGCGGTAAAATTAGAGATTTAATTTGGTTATGCAAACCGGGTTTCAAGTATCATTTGGCTCATTTTTTTCACGCTAAGGCGCAATATGAATTGTATTCTTTGCGAACCCTTCGCGTCTTTGCGTGAAATATTATTGGAACAATGACGGTTAGAATTTTTTTGCCGGATCTTTTATAATGGGAGATTGATTGTAAACATTCGATTCACCGCGTGGTATGGATAAGCTTTTCCACTCTTTATCCTTAATGATCTTGGCGATATAGAGTATCTGGCCAATATGATAGGGGTAATGCGCGAGTTGGCGGTTAATGGCGTCGATTACACTCAACGCTTCTTTCCTTATATATATGGTGCGAAGCAGGTCGTCTTCCTGCAGGGGAGCCAGGGCATCCAGGAAGCAAGTCCAGCCTTTTTCCCAGCGTTCCAATAAGTCAGCTTTTGAATATGCATGAATGTTGAACTCATCATCCCTTTGTCTCCATTCCTTTTCTCCGTCTTCTGCCAAGAAATTTGTCCAGCGGCTAAGCATGTTCCCATACAGATGCTGGATAATGATGGCTATACTGTTGGATTCTTCATTCGGGCGAAAATGAAAATCCCGGTCCTCCAGTTGCACAAAAGTTTTATCACCGAGATCTTTATAGTATGTAAGCCTTCGGATAACAGTTTCCAGGTATTCCTTGCCGATTGCAGGGTTCAATTTTTAAAGTTTATTAGTAATCTTTAATCTTACATTTTTAATCTTTCATCTCTTTAGTATCCTTCCGCCGCATCATCCCCCCTCCGGTCCGCTACCGCTTCGAAGGAAAAAATCTTCTTACCCTCTGCATCCCGCCGGGAACTGATCTTGATCGCTTCTGTACGCCCGATCGCACTGCGATTTTTTACCGCATATCCCATATTTTCAAGACCTGCCCGGGTATCTGCCGGGAAACCAGTTTCCAATTCCAGCGTATCCGGTAACCATTGATGATGAAACTTTGGCTTATTGACAGCATCTTCTGCCGGCATCCGGAAATCGATAATATTTACAATTGTCTGGAATACTGAAGTCGGGATCGTTGTTCCACCCGGGGTTCCTACCACAAGGAAGGGTTCTTCATCTTTTAACACCAGGGTAGGAGTCATCGAACTCAGCATTCTTTTCCCGGGTTCGATTGCATTGGCTTCTCCACCGATCGCTCCATACATATTCGGAACCCCGGGCTTTATGCTGAAATCATCCATTTCATCATTCATGAAAAAACCGGCACCACCCACTACCACCCCATTACCATATGAATTATTCAAAGTAGTGGTTACCGCTACCATATTTCCATCTTTATCAACGACATTGAAATGAGTCGTCTCTTCACTTTCATAGGATTGCGTTCTGCCGGGTTGCACTTCTTTACTGGGACTTACCTTATCCGGATCATAATCTTTCATTTTTTCCCTGAGATAAGCTTCGCTGCAGAGAATTTTTACCGGCACTTTATAAAAATCTGCGTCTCCCATGTATTTTCCCCGGTCGGCAAATGCCCTTCTTTCCACCTCAGTCATTAATTGCGTGGCCTGTTCGGATTGAAAGCCCATCGCGCCGATATCCCGGCTTTCGATCATTTTCAGCATCTGGTTTAATAGCAATCCTCCGCTACTGGGCATGGGCATACCGATGATCGAATATCCCCGGTAACTAAAAACATGCGGTTCGCGGAATTTGGCTGAATAATTTTTCAGATCATCATAATTGATAATACCTCCTCCTCTTTTCATTTCCTCTACGATGAGCCTGGCTGTCTCACCTTCATAAAACCCGGCAGCACCCTTATCGCGTATCCTGGTCAATGTATGGGCAAGATCGGTTTGAATCAGTGTATCGCCTGCCTGCCAGGGCTTATCTCTTTCGAATACCGGTTTTTGTGTATTGTATTTCCTAAGCGTAAGCTGCAATGAATTATATGAGTCAGCTTCCCTGGATGAAATGCCAAATCCTTTTTCTGCCAGGTCGATGGCTGGTTGAATAAGTTTTGAAAACGAAAGTTTACCATAAGCCGAAGCTTCAAAAAGGCCCCTCACCGTACCGGGTACACCACTTGCTAAATGCCCATCCTGGCTCTGATCGGTCCTTGCATTTCCATTCACATCGATATACATATCCCGTGACGCGTGAAGTGGTGCCATTTCACGGTAATCCAGGGCGATCTTTTTTCCATCACTGAACCGGGCAACCATGAACCCGCCGCCACCAATATTTCCTGCCCGGGGATATACTACGGCAAGTGCTAATTGAGTTGCAATGGCGGCATCCACAGCATTGCCACCTTGTTTTAAAATGTTCAAACCCACCTCGCTTGCCAGGGGATGGGCTGAGACCACGGCTCCATTGGAACAGGTCAGTGTTTTTTTTGTAGTATAATGATAGCGATCGCTTACAAATTTATCTGATGATGTATTCCGGGGGGAATGACAGGAAACAGATACAAGGAGAATAACTAAAACAGGAAGCTTCTTTCCCATTCCCAAAAATAATGATGTTCCAGTGATTGCCGATTGAGGATTGGCGACTGCCGACTGAAGACTGTTTCCTATATTGCCGGCTCAAAATAAGCCATATGATCAAGCCAAGGTTACTGTTGCTCTCCAGTTTTTTGATCCTGGGTGCTGCCGTTTTCGGACAACTCAAGTCCCCTGATGATTTTCTCGGGTACAGGATAGGCACTCGGTTTACTCCACATTGGAAACTGGTAAGTTATTTCCAACATGTGGCCGCCCAGTCTCCCAGCATGGTCAAATTGCAGTCATACGGAGAAACGAATGAAGGCAGGCCATTGGAACTTGCTTTTGTGTCCAGCCCTGAGAATATGTCCCGCCTGGAAACTATCCGTATAAATAACCTGAAACTGGCAGGACTTAGAAACGATAATGCATCAGCCACCGAAGAAAACGCGCCCGCGATCGTTTGGTTAAGTTATAATGTTCATGGAAATGAAGCCTCTTCCTCTGAAGCCGCCCTGCTTACTTTGTTTGCACTTGTTGATCCTGCAAATACGCGCACAAAAGAATGGTTGAAGAATACCGTGGTGATCATCGACCCTTGTGTAAACCCCGATGGCAGGGACCGGTATGTCAACTGGTTTAATTCAGTGACGGGAAAAAAGCTGAACGCATCTTCCATGGCACGCGAGCACCGCGAGCCCTGGCCGGGTGGCCGGACCAACCATTATAATTTCGATCTCAACCGCGATTGGGCCTGGCAAACCCAGGTGGAAAGCCAGCAAAGAATTAAAGTTTATTCACAATGGCTACCCCATGTTCATGTAGATTATCATGAACAGGGAGTAAATAATCCTTATTATTTCGCCCCGGCAGTACAACCCTTTCATGAAGTTATTACACCCTGGCAACGGGAGTTCCAGGTAACCATCGGAAAGAATAATGCAAAATATTTCGATGCCAATAGCTGGTTATTCTTTACCAAAGAAGTTTTTGACTTGTTTTATCCCTCTTATGGAGATACTTACCCCACCTATAATGGAAGTATCGGCATGACTTATGAACAGGGAGGGGGACCCGCCGGCGGTTTGGGCATCATGAACAATGAAGATGATACGCTCACGCTCGTGGACAGGGCCCAGCATCATTTTACCACTTCTCTTAGTACGATTGAGATATCATCTTTGAATGCAAACAAATTGATCCGGGAATTCCGGAAATTTTTCGGTGATGCAAGCAGCAATGGTGTAGGCGACTATAAAACTTACGTGGTAAAATCAGATACAAGATCAGGGCAACGGATGTCTGCACTGGCAGAACTGCTGGATAAAAACGGGATCCGCTACGACTTTTCTTCTTCCGCCAGAAATGCTTCAGATGGTTTCGATTATTCAACCGGCAAGCAATCTTCTTTTTCCATACAGCCCGGCGACATGGTGATATCCGGGTTACAGCCCCGTTCAGCCATGGTGAAAGTATTATTTGAACCCCGTTCAAAGCTGGTGGATTCAGCCACCTATGATATTTCAGCCTGGTCGCTTCCTTATGCATATGGATTAAATGCATTTGCGACAAAAGAAAAGATCCAGGTGAATCCTGGTAGTGCAACAACAACTATCAACAACCCATCCACAGATTATGGTTATGTTCTTCCCTGGAATGGAATCAAAACAGTGAAGACCGTTTCTCAACTATTACAAAGGGGGGTCCTCGTGCGTTATGCAGAACAACCATTTGAGATTGCCGGTAATAAATTTGACCGGGGTGCGATCATCATTCTTAAAACTGCCAACCGATCATTCGGACAGGGGTTATGGAATGCGGTACGGGAAACTGCCAATGCAAATGGGGTACAGCTTTTTTCAGTCTCCAGTGGCTTTGTAGACAAAGGGTATGATTTCGGAAGTGATAAAGTGCATCCGATCAAAGCACCCAGGGTGGCATTGCTGACCGGGGAAGGCGTTTCCTCCACTTCTGCCGGTGAGATCTGGCATTTCTTTGAGCAGGCAATTGATTACCCGGTCACGCTGATCAACGCAAATGATGTGGCAAGGATCAATTGGAGTGAGATCAATGTACTTATTATGCCTGATGGGAACTACCGCTTTCTGAATGATAAATCAGGGTTGGATCCTTTCAAAGACTGGATCAATAAAGGCGGCAGGGTGGTGGC
>DATINK010000408.1:0-7413 GCA_035474355.1 Chitinophagaceae bacterium
CAATTCAGGAACCTGTGGATGAAAGCGGGAGACACGGCCATGTATTCCGGTGGCTATTTTGTGTTGGAAAAGATCTCGACCGGGGATCATATTCCCAATCCCAGGTTCAAATCAACAGATAGTGCAACCGTGGCAAGCCTGAAAATTCATTCCGCCCATAATACTACTTACGAATCACAACCCCTGCTGATAAGATCTTCCGATAATCTTTATATCAATAATGATACGGTTATCGCCGAAAGCCTGATCTTCCGGATCAACCAGGTGGCAGGAGACCGGGTAGAATTGGGGCTCAAAGAGTCCCATTCGATCATGAAATATGTAACGCTGAAAGCTTATAAATTTCCATTCATCAACCTCTTATGGCTGGGTGTTTTGATAACCGCCACCGGCATCCTGATGAGCATGGTCCGGCGCATCCGTTTAAACCGGAAACAGGATTCCCCGTCCTAATATTGGCTTTTCATAAACAGCATCCGGGCTAATTTCATTGTCCTGAAAAAGCCGGCTTCTTTTTTTAATTTTGCATCCAGATGGTCCTGATTCGCACATATCGCAATCCGTTGAAATTATTACTGCTGCCTTTTCTGTTTGCAGGCATACAGTCCGCTGCCCAGATCGATACGGGTTGGGCAAAGACGGATACCATTCCTCCCGTTCCCACTGTATCGGAACGCGCAAAGAATTGGGGACCGCATGATACAGTCATTGTAGATGCCATCTGGTACCACAATGAACTTCTCCCCTACAAAGAATTGGAAATGGCCTGGATCTCCAATCTCTCACCTGAAAAACTCGCTAAATGGGTATCGGAATGGACCCGGTTGAGAAACGCTGTGTACGTTACTTATCCATATGCCAGGATCGCCGGCTCCACCATCAATGAGATCAATAATTATATTAAGAACCTAGACTCAAAAAAAGAACGAAGAGCGTATATCAAAACCAGGGAAAAACAATTGAAAAAAGAATTCAGTGACCCGCTGTCTAATCTTTCTGTATACCAGGGAAAGATCCTGATGAAACTGATCAACCGGCAAACGGGGAATAACTGTTATGAGATCGTCAAGGAATACAGGGGCGGACTCACCGCCGGGTTTTATCAAACCATTGCTTTCTTTTTTGGGAGCAGCATGAAACAGAGCTACGATGTCACTAATAAAACCGATCGCCAGATCGAAAATGTGGTGAAAGAGATCGATGGGGCCTGGTATAACAACCCTTACAGGAAATAATTTGCCCCCATCCCCTAAAGGGGTGAATAAATAAATTTTCTTCTGCCCCCATCCCCTAAAGGGGAGAATTTATTAATTAAGACTATAAAATATCATCGTTAATTTTATTCTTCTATTTTTAAGCTATTCATTCAAAATTTATAAAGTGTCAGATAAGGAATTTCAACAAGTCAAAGGCACCCCTTTAGGGGATGGGGGCAAACTAGATATCCTCGCCATAGGTGTTCATCCGGATGACGTAGAGCTGGGCTGTTCGGGCACATTGATCAATGAAATAAAAAGAGGAAAGAAAGTAGGCATCGTGGATTGTACCCAGGGAGAACTGGGAACAAGAGGTTCGGTGGAGACCCGGTACCAGGAAGCCGCGAATGCAGCCATGATCATGGGTGTTGCCGTCAGGGAAAACCTGAAAATGAAAGACGGGTTTTTCCGGAACGATGAAGAAAACCAGTTACTATTAATACGCGCGTTACGAAAGTATCAGCCATCGATCGTCATCGGCAATATTTTACGCGACCGGCATCCCGATCATGGCCGTGCCGGACACCTGATCGCAGATGCCTGTTTCTTGTCAGGGCTCGCCAAGGTCAGCACAACCGATGAAAATGGTAAAGCACAGGGGCATTGGCGCCCCACTTATTTACTCCATTATATACAGGATTGGTACCACGAGCCTGACCTGATCATTGACATCTCTGATGTTTTCGAACAAAGGATGAAAGCCATTGAAGCTTACAGCACACAGTTTTATACAGGGAATGCAAGTGAAGGACCTCAAACTTATATCTCCACTCCTGATTTCATTGAATCGGTGATTGCAAGAGCCAGGATGCTGGGAAAGATGATCGGCGTCAAATATGGGGAAGGTTTTACCAGTGAGAAGAAGATAGGTATCAGGGAGTTGGATTCTTTAATCCAGGTTGAGACTTAGAATGATTACCTTTGCAGCCAACTCAACCGGTTCAAATGACCATTCCGAAATTCACAAAATCCAAACAATCCTTCCATACCGAGCTCAAGAAAAGAATCCACGATTATTTTCAGCATTCCGGGAAATCTACAACAGGTAATTTCAGACTCTATTTAAAGGCGATCATACTCGTTGTCAGCTTTGCGGCGATCTATACACACCTTATTTTCTTTACCCCCTCGCCTTTCCCGGCCATCCTCGAATGCCTGGCGTTTGGTGCGTTGACCGCATCCATCGGATTTAATGTCATGCACGATGGTGCCCACGGAAGTTTCAGCCGTTATGGATGGATCAACCATTTAGCCGGCCTTTCTTTGAATTTTCTTGGCGCCAATAATTTTATGTGGCGGACCAAGCATAATGTCATCCATCATTCATATACAAATATTGATGGCGTAGATGACGATATTGATGCGAGACCATTTCTCCGGCTTTGCGATACTCAGAAATACTATAAGATCCACAAATACCAGCATTTATATTTCTGGGCAGCCTATTCATTGCTTTACCTGTTCTGGATATTCTTTACAGATTATAAAAAATATTTCAGAGGAAAAGTGGGCAGTGTACCCCTGGCCAAAATGAAAACCTGGGATCATATTTCATTCTGGACTTTTAAGATATTGTATGTTTTCATATTCATGCTGATCCCGATCTATTTCGTGGGTTTCATGCCCTGGCTCATCGGATACCTTATTTATGGTTTGTTCGCCGGTTTTGTGCTGAGTATCGTATTCCAGCTTGCTCATATTGTGGAGGATACACATTTCCCTGTGGTTAATGAAACAACCGACAAAATAGATGATGAATGGGCGCTCCATCAGTTAAAGACAACGGCAAATTTTGCAACGCGCAACCGTCTTATATCCTGGTTTGTGGGTGGACTGAATTTCCAGATCGAGCATCACCTCTTTCCGAAAATTTCTCATATTCATTATCCTGCCATCAGCAGGATCATCCGGAAAGCCTGCAAAGAGTTCGGCATGCCTTATATTGAATATCCCAGGTTGTCGCTGGCAGTGATCTCCCATGTTTCGTTTTTAAGGCAAATGGGACGAAGGCCCAAGAAATTTTAAATGTTAAATGCTAAATTTTCAATGATTGAAATAGGTGATAACGCACGGTTTTCACTTAACATGTAGCATTTAAAATTTAGCATTTATCTTGCATGACTATGCCCGATTTTACCAATTTCGATCCTGACAGCGTCAGTAATCCCAACTTTAATATTTTCGGTTTACCCAGTACGGAAGAGGATGCCCGCCTGGTCATTCTACCTGTGCCCTGGGAAGTAACCGTTAGTTATGGAGTAGGCACTGCCCGTGCGCCGGAAGCCATATTAAAAGCCAGTTTCCAGGTTGACCTTTATGACCCGGACCTACCCGACCTCTGGAAAATGGGATATTTCATGCGGGCCAGTGACAGAAAGCTGTTGATGAAAAGTGATTATCTCCGCAAAGAAGCCGAACTCTATATCGATTATATATCAAAAGGAGATGATGTAGGCGCCAACCAGTTCATGTCAAAGACCCTGCGGGATGTCAACGAAGGCAGTTTGTTTATGAACAATTGGGTCTATGAACAAACCAAGGCCTTGCTGGATAAAGGAAAGCTGGTGGGCTTACTCGGTGGCGATCATAGCACGCCTTTAGGTTATTTCAAAGCCATTGGAGAAAAGCATGGCGACTTCGGCATCCTGCAGATCGATGCGCATTGTGATCTTCGTGAAGCCTATGAAGGTTTTAATTATTCCCACGCCAGTATCATGTTCAATGCATTGAAGGAAGTCCCGCAACTGGTTAAACTCGTGCAAGTCGGTATCCGTGATTACAGTGGTGGCGAATTTGAACTGATCAACGAATACAAAGGCAGGCTGATCACTTATTTTGAAAGAGATATCAAACACCGCCAGTTTGAAGGTCAGAACTGGAAACAGATCACTGAAGAGATCGTTGACAACTTACCCGATAAAGTATTTATTAGTTTCGATATCGATGGGCTGGATCCCAAACTCTGCCCGAATACAGGTACACCCGTCCCCGGTGGATTTGAGACCGAACAGGTATTTTATTTATTCAACACGCTGATGAAAAAAGGCAAGACCATCATTGGTTTTGATCTGAATGAAGTGGGTGTGGGAGAATACGACTGGGATGCCAATGTCGGGGCAAGGGTGCTTTTCAAATTGTGTAACTTACTCGTGGCCAGTAACAGTTGACCATTCAATGAATGCAGCATTCTTATCAATTCATTATCAAAGACAATAAATATAAAAGCTATATAAAATTAGCTTCTTTGCTCTTTTTCATTTCCGGGCTGATCTTCCTGCTAAAAGGTATAAGAATGCATACTGCCTTCGACAAGATCATTCTGTTTGGTGGTTCATTTGTCCTTATTGTTTACAGCGTTTACTGCTGGCTCTATAAACAAAAGCAGGAAAAATCTTATTTTATTATTTACCCGCTGTGTGCTATCGTCCTGGATATAGAAACCCCATACTGGTATTTATCGATTGCCTATGTGTTGCTGATGATATTCCACTACCTCATGGAGAAAGATCTTATCATCCGGATCTCCGGGGAGCAAATTAAAGTAAAAGATCTTTTAACTCATACTTATGCCTGGAATGAGTTTAATAACATCGTATTAATGGATGCTTTGCTTACACTGGATTTTAAGAATAATAAAGTGATGCAGGTTGAACCAGGCGGGGAAAATTTTCCGGATCAAAAGGGTCTTCTTTCAAATTATGATGCTTTTGAGAAAGGATTTAATGAATTTTGCAAATTGCATTTGAGACCATGATCATATCGAAATAATAATTTGACCCATTTGACCTAATGAATCTCTCCTCTTCACCATATATCTTGTACTCAGACGGCAAAGGCAGGATCTTTGAAGACACTTCACTTTATAGTACGGGTCGAAGTGGTTGGGATGCAGTGCCCGTTCCCCTGGTTGAATGGATATTATTACCAACCGGCGGACAGTTGTATGAACTACCAGGCCGCCGGGGAATCGGTATCGATGTAAAGAGCGGTGAAATGCGTCTTTGTGAAAAAGGCTGGGCCGTGGCTGCATTTATTCCCCCTGCACATACCGGGCTTTACCTGGCGGCCTATGAAACTGAGCCCTCAGCTCCTACGCTTCCATTGTTTTGTTATACGGCAGCAGGATGGTACAATGAACAATTCTATGTCCCTGCCCTGAGGATCGAACCGGATATCAGGCAGGACAGTACAGGCTACGATCAATCAAAAGTAGAGACGGGTGTTGATCGCTTACGCAAAGCTTATCCGCATAACCGCCTGATTGAACATTTGGGTAAGAATTGCGCCCTGACTTATCATTGCCCGGCCGCACGGAATTTTTTCCTGGGGAGATGGGAATGTCCCATACCTACATCGCCCGCCTGCAACGCAAATTGTATTGGCTGTATTTCTTTTCAACCCGCTGATGAATCGATTGTATCCACGCAGGACCGGCTGCAATTCAGACCTACGGCTGAAGAGATCGTAGAATTCGCCGTACCCCATTTGGAATCGGCCCCCTTTCCGATCATCAGTTTCGGACAAGGATGCGAAGGTGAACCCCTGCTCATGTGGGAAACGCTCCGAAACGCGATCCGGGAGATCCGGAAACATACATCAAGAGGCAGCATCAATATCAATACTAACGGATCCATGCCGGAAGCCGTGAAGGCTTTGTGTGATGCAGGGCTTAATTCCATCCGGGTCAGTACGAATTCGGCCCGAAAAGAGATCTATACGCCTTATTACCGGCCCAATAACTATGTATTTGAAGACATCATGGAAAGTTTGAAAGTGATGAATAGTTATGGTGGCTGGACATCCATCAATTATTTTGTATTCCCGGGAATGACTGATTCCGTAGCAGAATTCGAAGCATTACGCCATTTGATCAGCACAACCGGTTTAAAGATGATCCAGTGGCGCAATTTCAATATTGACCCGGACTGGTATCTTGGAAGGATCGGGGTAACAGATACAGGAGAACAACTGGGCATGAAACAACTCATGGAAAATATTAAAGAAGAATTTAAAGATCTGAAATATGGGTACTTCAATCCGCCCATAGAAAGGATCAAAGGCGATTTTGAACATGATTTTGCACATACGTGACCGAAACTAAACATAGCCTGGCGGGGATTGCGTTGGCGGTTCTTGCCACCATCATCTGGGCGGGTAATTTCCTTATTGCAAGAGGTGTATACCAGGATATTCCACCCATCAGCCTCGCTTTTTACAGGTGGCTCATCGCTGCTGTCATTCTCCTCCCATTTGCCATCAACGCATTTAAAAAAGAATGGCCCGTCATTAAGAGATCTTCTGGTTATTTGTTTTGGGTTGCTTTAACCGGCGTAACCTTATTCAACACTTTTGTATATATCGGTGGCCATTATAGCACCGCTACTAACCTTGCACTCATTGGCACCACCACTTCTCCTGTCATTTCAGTGATACTTGCCCGGGTTTTCTTAAAGGAAAATATCGGGTGGTTAAGAATTGCGGGCATGTCGCTATGCATTACCGGTATTATTTATTTAATATCCGGGGGGAGTTGGTCGCGATTGATGAATTTCCATTTTACAAAAGGAGATGGATGGATCCTGCTCGCTGCCCTGACATTTGCGATCTATAATAACCTGGTTCGAAAAAAACCAGCCGCCATTACACCGGTGAATTTTTTATTTGTCATATTCAGCCTGGGTACGATACTATTGTTTCCATTTTATTTATGGGAATTATCCCGCACCCCGGCTGTACAATGGAACTGGGGTTTGATCGGCGCTTGTCTTTACCTGGGATTAGGCGCCTCTGTGATCTGTTTCCTGATCTGGAACAAAGCCATTCATGACCTGGGCGCCGGAAGGACGGCATTATTTGGGAACCTGATTCCTGTATTCAGTAGTTTAGGCGCCGTTATTTTTCTGAATGAACAATTCACCTGGGTCCATGCCATCAGCATGTTATTCGTATTTGCCGGTGTTTTGTTATTCAACCTGAGAATGAAACGGTAGTTTATATTTACAATGAAAAATGAAAACACCCGGCAACCCACCCCGCTATATTCTGCCGTTAATTGTGATCTCACAATTTGCGGGTACTTCTTTGTGGTTCGCGGGCAATGCGATCTTACCGGACCTTCAGCAACAACTTGAACTTGGCAAGGGTGCATTGGGAGATA
>DATINK010000409.1:0-10736 GCA_035474355.1 Chitinophagaceae bacterium
TTCCTTATTCTTTATTCCTTATTTCTTATTAATCAAAGTGATATTTCTCCTTTAGGAAATTCATCAGCCTGCCGCCTCTGCCTTTCAGTTGAAGCAGGTAACGGTTAAACCCATTGACGGTTAGTCTGTATTTATAAAACCAATTATACAATTGCTCAAACATCCCCGGGTCCTGGGTGAACCAGTAATTTTGCTCTTCTTTTTTCAATCCGGGTGAGCGAAGTTTCCCGAAATGAGATACTATTTTCTGATAGCTTAACATTCTAACAGATATTTTATGTAACTCATCATAATACAGAGAGACACCCGTTTCTTCGATCAAAAGATCCCTGACGGCCTGATCATAGGCAATGATACTGTCAACGGCAACCGATTTTCTGATCAGGCGAAGACCACCTGCGTTTTTCAGTTGTTGCATCGTCCTGTCCGTGTAAATAAAATCGGGAAAACCATCCAGGATATAAAAAAAATTTGTCATAGCCGAACCTGAAAAATGGTGTTGAACCGTATCGAACTTATCCAACACCGTATTGCAGGCTTTCTGGATCTTGATATACCATTCCGACCATTCGTTGATATTACTGGTGTCTGTTTTAATATCCTGTATCAGCGACCGGATATATTGTTTTTCCCGCTGATGTTCTACCTGGTGCTCCCTGAAATTTTCCGCCAGAAAACCGCAGAATACAGCCAGGAACAACATGATGAACTCCCAGAAGTAGTGGGTCCATTTTTTACGGGGCGTATGAGTATGACTGTGTACTTCCATATTACTTTTTCATTCCTTATTCCTTATTTCTTATTAATCAAGGTGGTATTCTTTTTTCAGCATAGTGATCAATACTATGGCATCCTGCCTTGCTTTTGGTAATTCAACTTCCTGCCTTGCCCAGAGATTTTCCCCAATGGTAATTGCATCATTTACCAATCTTTTTAACTCCAGCACATCTTTGGTTAGAATAGAAAGATCATTCTTTGTTATTTCTTTGTAGTAACCAGTTGCCAGGGTAGAATCCCAGTTGTTTTCTAGGCCGTTTATTAACTCTTCAGGATAATTTAAGTCAACTAGTTGGTTCCTTCTGCTTGCAAGCTTTTCAGCCCTTATTTCATCACCTCCGAAATCCTGATCAAGATGTCTTGTAAATGCATCATAAGAGGAAATACGATTGACAATACTGTCATTGGAAAAATAACGCAGGCTACCTGAGTTTTTGATCTGCTCAAGAGTAGCCCTGTTCCAGGCATAAGGCCGGTAAAGGCCCATATTTAAAAAGAATTTATACAACTCAATATTGCCGATCTGATTCAGGTCCTTGTTTTTTGCATAGGTTGAAAATCGTTCGATCGTATTCATAATTGTATCAATCTGGGTCACAATGATGCTCAACATTGCTGTGTCCTGTTCAAGGTCACGGACAAGGGATTTTGAATATTGTTTTACTCTCCTGTGCTCTACAAGATGTTCCCGCTGATTTTCTGCCAGGAAACCACAGAACACAGCGAGAAACAACATCAGGAAATCCCAGAGAAAGTGAGCCCACCTCTTGCGGGCAGTATGGGTATGTGCGTGGACTTCCATCGTTATTTTAATTTATCTACGATCAGTTCTTCCATGACTTCACAAGCTCTTCGGGCATCGCGGTAAGCATCGAGACTTCTTCTTAATCTTTCCAGTCGCAGCGTAAGGGCGGCACCCATATCATGACGGAACTGTTCTGCTGCTGCGCCTGAAAGCACATCATGATGTGCCGCCATTTTTTGCATTTTATAGGGGTCCGAATGATTGCTGGAATCCAGGTTGATCTGGCAGCCCAGGTCATAAGCCTTATATAAGGCGGGTATGAACAGATCTGTATAATATTTTCTTTCAAATTCCTGGTTCCGGAATTCAGCGAATTTTATAATGCGGTCATAATCCATCATTTTCTTCAGGAATTCGATATTGCCCACATAGCGCAATGAACCGGAGGACTTCATTTGTTCATAGGTCTCTCTTCTTACCAGGAAATTGCGTACCCATACTGCACCCATCTGGCGGGAAAAGGCGGCCCTGTCAATTGAAATGCTGTCTTTAAGCAGCCAGTTTACAAGGTCATCATGGTCGGCGATGATGATCTCATCCTGTTTTCTTAACGAATCCAGGTTTTGAATATTAGTACGAACATCCAGCAACATGCTTTGCAGGAATTGATGGGCCCTTTTCTTTTCTACAGAATGTTCCCGCTTGTTCTCGGCCAGGAAACCCGCAAATACAGCAAGGAATAACATCAGGAACTCCCAGAGATAGTGGGTCCATTTTTTACGGGCGGTATGTGTGTGGGCGTGTACCTCCATTTTAAGTTATTTCAATTTATAAGTCTTTCTGAGTTCCTGCAATAATTTTCGATTGGCCTCTATATAATCATTCATTTGAAGTGTTCGGGTAGATACCAGCATCTGCTTATAAAAGGCGATCATGTTGGAAGCTTCGCCCCTGTCAAAAGTTGGAAGATTTAAAATACCCGCAGGAATGCTTGTATTGTCTTTCCGGTAACTGTTAATCAGGTTAATAGCAGTTTCGTTTTCATCCCGCTTCCTTACTTCATTCATCCAGTTAAAATCATAGTGTTTTAGCATAAAAGGCTTTACCGGGCTGGCGAAGAACTGGTATTCCTGCTCGTTACGGTAACGAATATTATTGATACAGACACTGATATCGCCAAACAGCTTTTGCAGTGTTATGTTATTGAAATACCGGAGCGATCCTGAGCTTTTAAGCTGGCTGAGTATGCCGTCCTTAGGTTCAAAAGAAAAGGTGTTTACCAGGTATAAAACAGTGGTATATGCCGGGTAAAATTTTCTTGGTAGAGAGGTTAATGAGCTGTCCCTGAAATAACTGAACAAATAATCCATATCTCTTTCTTTGTCCAGCCTTAGTTTTATTTTATTGGCAATGGCAATAGAGTCTGCAAAAAATTCGGCATATAGTTCTTTGGCATATTGTTTTTCCCGCTTATGTTCCACCATATGCTCCCGTTGGTTCTCTGCCAAAAAACCACAGAATACGGCAAGGAACAACATTAAAAATTCCCAGAAATAATGGGTCCATTTTTTACGGGCGGTATGTGTATGACTATGTACTTCCATTTTACTTTCTCATTCCTTATTACTTATTTCTTATTCAAGGTGGTACTCTTTCTTGATCAGGCTGATCAAACGCTCTGCTTCTTTTTCAATGTCTTCATAAAACTCTTTATCCTGCCTGATAGTCACTTTCACTTTATGAAGATGATTCAGGTATTCTAATAAGAGATCCGGTTTGATCGTAATAGTAAGTGTGGAGTTTTCCGGGAGCCGGGCCGCAGTGGATTCATTCTCTTTATAGTAGGGTAGCAAGGCATAGTCATTTAAAATCTTTTTTATATAATCATTGATGACCGCAGAACTGCTCCAATATGTTTCTTTATAATAATTATCCGCTCTTTCCCAGGAAAAATCGTAGGTTAAAATGGAATCTAATACATCCAATTTCCGGATCAGCCGCATGTTGCCTGAATTCTTAAGCTGGCTGAGGGTGATGTTGTTGCGGTCGTAATTACGGTCCCAGGAGCTCCTACGCATCAGGTTATGTACAAACCTGGGGATCCGGGGCTCATTCTTATGAACTGAAAAATAATCAAATAGCGAATCAATTGCCCTGGTCCTTTCAGTCTTTAAAGGAAACCCAGCTTTCAAATGTGCTGTATCCGCTTCCAGGTCTTTGAGCAGGGCCACCATATATTGTTTTTCCCGCTGATGTTCCACCATGTGCTCCCGCTGGTTTTCGGCCAGGAACCCACATAGTACTGCCAGGAATAACATCAAGAACTCCCATAGGTAGTGGGTCCATTTTTTACGGGCAGTATGGGTATGTGCGTGGACTTCCATAATTAATCAAGGTGGTATTCTTTTTTTAAAATCCCAATTAACTCCTCAGCACATTGCTTAATGGGTGTGAGATATGCTTTAGTCTGGTAAATATAAATATCGGCCTCGAATTTGATCCACCCGGTATACTCATTCAAAATAGCGGGATCATTCAATACATAAAGTGATTGTAAAGCAAGAATTGAATCCCGGGCATTGGGCAAAGTATCAGAAGGCAGCGTCTCCATAGTATAAACATCAAAAAGCCTGAAATGGAGGTCCTCTATTTTTTGAAACTCTGCCTTGGATAATCCGTACTCTTTTTCCAGCTCTCTTATTTTTTTGTCGTATTCACTGATCTTTTGAGCGGAGGCACTGCTCATTATACGCAGGCTGCCCGAGTTTTTTAGTTGTTCAATAGTTGCATTTTGAGAGGAGAAATAATTAACATTGGTGGCATATCGTGCATAAGAATAGAGCATCCCCGGCGTGACAATTTTGCGATCAGTCTTCTTGACTAGCGTGCAAAAACTATCAAGTTTTTCGCTTATCAGAGTTTGCCGCTTAATAAGCTCATTAATCCGTACAGTATCCTTTTTAAGCTCAGCATACAAATTGGTGGCGTACTCTTTTGCACGCTGATGTTCAATTGTATGCTCAAGTTTATATTCAGCAAGAAAGCCACAAAAAACTGCCAGGAAAAGCATCAAAAACTCCCAGAGATAATGCGTCCATTTCTTACGGGCAGTATGGCTGTGGGCGTGGACCTCCATTATTCAATTTTTTTCATCTCGCCTTTTTGACCGCTGTTCAAAAACCAGATCTTCGTCACCTTCCCGTCCTTGTCCACTTCAAATTCCAACTGCCGGTCGCTGCCATCGGAATAAAAGAATTTCGTGTTTGATTCTGGTTTTAACTCAACATCGGGTGTGCCGTCACGGTGCCGGTAGAGTTTCCCATCTTTTTTAATAACCTGGAGCGTAAGTCCCGCTGAATATTTTCCCACATAGCGGTCCAGGAGTGCCGGATCGATCGGGACTTCTTTATGGACATAAGGAAATTCAACATGAATATCGAACAGGATATCCGCCAGCGCAAAACCGATGAAGTCAACATTCTGCTTGCCAGCTGTTCTCACAATGATAGTGATGTCTTCATTGGCAAAACGGCTGAAATGAGTAAAATTACCCGCGACCGTATCCGTATGCCAAACATGATAATGAATGCCGACCGAATCGGTATGAACGATGGCAGTAGGCAAACCAGTTAGATTCCATTGCGCATCTGTAGTGCCATAGGCTTTTTTGAGCAGATCCTTACCTTGCTGGGTCACTTGCACGGTGCCCATAAATCCCTTGACATTTGCCTGGGCCTGCATGTATTGTTCCAGTAACTCCGCATAATTTTTTTGCGCGGAAAGCCCAAGCGGCAGGAGCAGGAAGAATAGTATTTTTTTCATAATGTTTCCTTTATAGTTTTTTATATAAAAAAGCTGCTAAAAAACCGATCACCACATAAATGATAAACCGGATCAGTATTTGTTTCCATCGTTCATTGCGTGGTGTCGGGTCCATGCTGTGGTTCATTTAGCCTGCTGACGAAAGCCTTTCAACTTCATAAGAAAGATACTGCATTTGCTGAGAGTTTATTTTATCTTCTTTTTCATTTTCAAAAAGAAATTAGCCATATTGGGTTCATCAAAAAAATATGCGGAAGGGCTTTCCCCGGTAAATGCTTTAAAATCCCGTATAAAATGGGATTGGTCATAGAAGGCGGCATCCAGGGCCAGGTCTTTCCAGAACTCTCCTTTTTGTTCTTTCAGCTGGAAAATATAATTGAATCGTATTATGCGGGCATAGAACTTGGGCGATAGCCCAACATGTTTTTTAAACAGGCGCTCAAACTGTCTTTCACTGAGATTGATTGCTGACAATATTTCATTTACTGTGATCATACCGTTTTTTATGAATATTAATTCTATGGCCCTGTCCACGGGATTATTTTTAACAACGGAATGCTCAGCAAGCGCTGAAAAATATTCATTTAATCTTTTCATCCTTGTTTCCCTGTTTATATCTGAACGAAGACCGGCATCCAGTGCACGCAATCCCATATCGGGGAGCATTGAAATATCAACTACCTGGTCAGTTAAACCAGGCATGGGAATATCAAACAGGTGAGTCAGCGCCGTGGGGTTAAGTTTAATTCCGATGATATCCGAAATCCCGGTGTTCTGAAGATAAAAATGCTTCGTGATCTGACCTGCCAGCAATGTTTTTGACTGAAGCTTCCATGAGCTATTCAGGTTAACCAGGTAAGGGTCTCCAAAATGGAAGATCAATTCCGGGAAACCATCCGGGATAATTTTCTGTGTTCTTTGAGTGGGATCATCTTCTTGAATGAGCCAATAGCATTCAATAAACCGGTTCAGGTTTTTTTCAGGCTCTATCCGCTCATAATGCATCAGCAAATTATTAAAAGGTCGTCCAAATTACTACAAGTAGTCAATATTGTCGGCTTTGTACAATTGCTTTATAAACAGGTTATATATTTTTGATATCTTATAAGAGTGTAAAAGATCAGCGGGCAAAAAAAACCCGTTGCTTGTAAAAACGTTAAAACAGACACAACATGACTATCAAGGATTCCAGCATCACCATTTATGTGACGGATATGGATAAAGCTATTTTATTTTACCAGTCACTGGGCCTGCTATTAAAAAATCGCTGGGGAGACCATTATGCCGAGCTTACAGCACCTGGACTCGTTATTGGTTTGCACCCCACGAAAAACGGGGAACCAGCCCCCGGGGCAGGTAATATATCCATAGGATTTACCACAGATGAATTTGAAGAAGTATCATCATTTTTAAAAGATTTACACATCAAAGTAACGCCCAGGGAAGAAGAAGGAGGACAGTTCCTGCATTTTAATGACCCAGACGGAACCGCACTTTTTTTTATAAAACCAAAACTTCATTATGATAAATAATTTGAGAACCAGGAGAATTACCGGAGATCTTTTGATCTGGATAACTGTTGTTATCATGGTTATTACAATGGTTGCCTGCAAGGATCAAAAAGATAAAGGCAATCTGAAAGGAGATGGCATAGCCCCGGCAAGCGCTGCTACACCGACTGTATTTGATAAATTATTAGGGACATGGGCCAGTGAAGATGGAAAGAATTTTGAAAGATGGATCAAAAATGAAGACGGGACGTTTACATCCGTTGTTTTTCATATAAAAGAAAAGGATACGATCTATACTGATCAGACTATCGTATACAGGGAAAAAGGGAAATGGGTATCCGAAAATACAATTGCCGGTCAGAATGAGGGACAAGCCGTAAAATTTACAGAGGCAATCTTAACTGAGAATAGTATTCAATTCAGCAACCCTGCGCACGATTTCCCGACCGATGTTAATTATAAAGTCAGGGATGCGAATACAGTAAACGCATTTATTGCGGGGCCTAACAATAAAGGAGGAAAAGACACTATTCCTTTTAACTATACGAGGGTAAAATAGGCAGCAGGCGAAAAAAATCAGTCAGTTCCAGCCCCCTTTTCCCCTACAAACCATTGCTCTTTGTTTCTGAACAATACATTAAATGTAGTTAAGGAGCCATAGATCCTCGTAATATACTGTTGCAGGTTCACCTTGTCTTCATCACTCATTCCTTTATGACTATTGATATTTTGTTCGAGTACCCGTAGTCTGTCGCGCAGCATCACGATCTTGTGAAAAAAGATATCAATGGGGATTTCTTTGGGCTTTTGGGTCTTATCCGCCGGTTGCAATAACATCATTCCACCCTTCCACCTGTCGCCAAGAGGAACAACTTCTGAAAACCCTCCCCAAAGTCGCATAATTTGGAGTAAAGACTTTTCAATATCGCTATGGGTTTCGATCTCGGCACTCACATTCTCTGGTATGATCTCTTCCAGCTCCGGGTCAGTCTTGTCAATTTCTTTGACCCCTGTATTGATAAAAGTGATGAGATAACTCGCATACCTGACGCCTACGATCACGCCAGGGCCGTGTTTGGTATGTTGAAGCCTTGTTCCGACACCGAGGTTGGTCTGTTCCATACGTAAATGTAAAATCTAAAGCGCATTTTACATTTTTAATCCTCGTTTTCTTCCCTGATCATTTCTTTGGGTAAAAGCCCTTTTTTGAACCGGCTGTAGGACTGCTTGATATAGTATTGAAATTCATAATCGCCGGCAATTTGGGTGAAGCGATAAGTAGGCCGATAAATACGCATAAAGCTGTCCAGGACCGCTCCGTCCAGTAGTGTCAACCTGCGTACGAGCGCTTTATTAAAACGGTGGTCGATAAATTTCTCATGCTCCTCTTCGACCAGCCTTTTCTGAAAAGAAGCCATGATCCTGTTCCTTCGAAACCGGAACATGTTGATGATCTCGTCCAGGTCAAACCCGACCCCTACTCCAAAGTTTGATGAATTGGTCTTGAGGCCCGGCTTTTGATAATTAAAGATCTTGGCATAATCAATACGGTTCTGAATGGAATCCTGGCGATAATCCTTTTGCCGGATCTTCACTTCTTTCAGAACAGGAACGTTTACGTGCAGGGATATATCAAAAGCAATGGGGTTGGTGATCTTCAATACAGCAAATTTGATCGTCGGCTTATTCAAATAACTGAACCAGATCGAATCTTTTTCAGTCACCTCAATTTCATAGAAGCCGCTGGCATCAGTAACCGTCCCTTTTCCTGATGTAGTCAGCACCGAAACCGATTGCATGGGATAATTCCGGGAGCTATCATATACAAAACCCCGGACCATATAAGTTTGGGCATGGAGACCACCCTGGCCGAACGACCAGCCAATGAGGAAAAGCAATAAGAATTTGAATAAAGATTTACGCATCCTGATAGGGAGGCAAGTAACAAAAGAAAATGCAAAATGATTGGTAAATGTCAGTCGTTAAGCGCCTGGTACACAAGCATCTTAAATTTTTCCCGCATATCCCGGTGACTATTGGGATAAAGTTGTAATACCAGCTGCACAACGAGCTTTTCTGCCGGATCTACCCAGTAAAGGGAACTGAACATGCCACCCCAGGTGAAACTGCCATCTGAAAATGGAGTATAGGCGCTGGAGCCTGGGGCAACCAGTTGAAAGCCCAATCCGAATTTATAATAAACGCCTTGCGTCAGATCCCCCACCTGGTTAGTCGTCATCATGCGAACCGAAGCACGGCTCAGGAGCCTTTTTCCATTATAGGTTCCGCCATTTAACAACATCTGAAGGAAGATAGTATAATCCAAAGCGGTTGATGAAAGCCCGCCACCACCTGAATAATAGTTGCCGGGACTGGCAGGATAATCACGATAGAAATCGCCATTGATATTGATATGCTCGTTCATCCTGGTGACATGCTTAGAGGCATCTTCCGTAAAAAGATTAGCTAGCCGGTTGTATTTTTCCCTGGGCAGATAAAAATAAGTATCCTTCATCCCCAGGGGTTCGAATATGCGTTTGCGAAAGAATTGATCCAGGCTCATACCGCTGGCCACTTCCACGAGGTATCCTAACAGGTCGGAATTTAATCCATAGGTCCATTTTTCACCAGGCTGATGTGCCAATGGCATCGAAGCCAGCTTCTTCATAGTTTCTGCTAACGAAGGATAACCGATGCCAATACCGTCGATGATCCCATTTTTATAATAAATGGCGTTGAAGCGCGCAGTTCCGATCTGTGCATAGTCGATACCAGAAGTATGCGTAAGCAGATCCCGGATGGTAATCTCGCGTTTGGCAGGCACCGTTGTATAGGTCGTGTCTTTCTCGTTGTATTGATCGATGACGCGGGTATTTTTATACTCCGGGATATATTTTGAAAGGTTATCATCCAGCAGGAGCTTTCCGTCTTCATAAAGCATCATAATAGCCACGCTGGTGATGGCTTTGGTTTGTGAAGCGATGCGGAAGATGACGTCTTTTTTTAAAGGCGTTTTGGTTTCCATATCATCATAGCCGGAGGCTTTATAATAAACGATCTTTCCTCCGCGTGCGATAATGGCTACTGCGCCGGCGAGGTAACGATTGTCAATATATTCTTTGAAGAGGCTGTCTATTTTTTGGAGACGGGTAGAAGAAACACCAGCCGATTCGGGGGATGTTTCTTTGAGGGGATTCTTCGAAGAAATTACAGGTTGAGGAAAAACACTAAAGCAGGTAGCTGAAAGACAAATAAAAATGAATAGTTTTTTCATATCAATAAATCAGAATAAAAGTAGGGAAGATTTTTATTGTCTTTAAAACAATTAGTAGGGACAGGGCATGCCCTGTCCCTACAAGAATTTCCAGTTCTAATTTATTTATCCCCTGTAAGTATCTCTTCGATCACCCGCGAATAATGTTTGTGCTCCAGCTGATGAACTCTTTCGGCTAAACTTCCCGGCGTATCCTGCTCGTCTACATCACATCGTGCCTGGAAGATCAGATCGCCATGATCATAATGTTCATCTACATAATGAATAGAAATACCGCTTTCTTTTTCTTGATTCGCCAATACAGCTTCATGCACATAAGATCCATATAATCCCTTGCCCCCATATTTTGGTAATAAAGCCGGGTGAATATTCACGATCCTTTTCGGGTAAGCATCGATCAGCGCCTGGGGGATCTTCCATAAAAAACCGGCGAGTACGAGAAAATCAATTTGCCGTTGTTTCAGCTCACCCAGGTAGGCATCTCCCCTGAAAAATTTTTCTTTTTCAATGATCACCGAAGGAATTCTTTCCTGTGACGCAATGCTCAACACCCCGGCCCCGGGTTTATTACAAACTATCAAACCAACTTCCGCAACTGGGGATCCCC
>DATINK010000410.1:0-3942 GCA_035474355.1 Chitinophagaceae bacterium
CATGCTGATCCCATCCGGCATGAAAGGGAAATTTGAGAACTGGATGTTTGGTTGTGATACCTGCCAGGATATCTGTCCCTGGAACCGTTTCAGCAAACCGCATGAAGAACCCGCCTTCAAAGCGATCCCGGAAATACTGGATCTATCCACCCGGGAATGGGAAGAGATGACTGAAGAAAGTTTTAAAAAATTGTTCGCGGGTTCGGCCATCAACCGCCCGAAGTATAAAGGCATTCAGCGCAACCTGCAATTCCTGGCCGGCTGATCCTGCATTTCATCTCCCTATTTCTATACTCATTTTTGCAAGGATCCTTCCCAACCCGTATAAAACATGAGACTGTTCTTCCGGGCAGGGAGCTATCAGGCATTCATAGACATAAGTTGAATTATTTGTCAATTCCTTATAGCTGAAACCCGCGCTGAAGGAAATATGGCCCCGGGGTTTCCATCCCAATCCAACATCGAAATAGGCTCCGCCGATGTACTTTGATTTAGTAGCGAATGGGTCTTCTTCGGACTGTTTTCCATTGTATGGAATATTATATCCCAGTCCTGAATAAATAAAGCCTTCCCTTTTGCTTCCGAACTGCATCCTGCCCTCCACAAATAAAGGGAAGGAAATAAAGCGATAAGCATCAAAACTCAACCCGATACCGGTATAATATTTATTAAACAGCATGCCACTGCTGAACTGGATGACCGGTTTCACGGGGCTTTGTCCCGCCAGCATTCCAATAGATCCCATGGCGTGAAATTTCTTTACTGTACGGGTTTTCTCCTGCGCATATACGGATGTCCCTGCCAGCATTAGGATAAACAATGCAATTTTTTTCATGATCAATTATTGACAACGATCTTACTCAACAAGCGGATATTTCTTGTATCTGTATAATCGTATTGGTAAAGCCCGTTCTTAGCAACCACCAGGGCAATATGATTAAAGGCGATTACGTCATAGGTCACTACATCTTCAAAGCGTTTCAGCAACTGAAGATTCGAAGGGTTGGTAGCGTCATAGACTTTCAGTCCATCGGCCCCGTCACATATGAACAAGGTGCTTCCATCTTTCGACAAGCCATGGGGATTGGTCATGGGATAAGTCTTTACCAACGTTGGGTTAGCAAAGATCCTCAGGTCCAGTATGTCCAGCTGGTTGGTATATCCCTGGCAACTGTTACCGGAACGAAGGGTTACATAAGCATAATCATTGTCCGCAATAACGGGGTCGCAAACACGCACATGACTGAATTGCCCGTCGGGGGCGGGTGAATACGGGACACTTACATTATAAATGAACATGCCGCTTTGTGAACCAATGAATAATTTATTCTTAAAAGGGTAAATGGTTTCGATGCTCCAGCCAATATTAAGATGATTGACTTCGACAGGATCATTGCTGTTGGAAATATTGAATACATCCAGCTGGGTAGTGGAAACTGTATACAAATGATCGTTGATCAGCGCAAACCTGGCCATGGATCCCCCTTTTCCAATGGGTGACACAGAAGCAGATGGGCTTGATGGCCCTGCTGAGGAGAAAAACAACTGGGCGTCACTTAAATACTTTCGATAACCTCCATCACAGGAATAAGTTTCTGTAACCTGTTTTTGTTTCCAGTCAATGATGATCTTCCCTGAATCAGGTGAGAAATTCCCGCCCCAGGCACGGTAAGGAAACACATTTGAAATGATCTTTTTCAACTGTACCTGCGAGGGATTGGTTATATCAAGCGTTACGAGGTCCGAATAGAGGTCAGCATACAATGTATTTCCTTTCACGGCAATGTCCAGGTTCCCGGGAATATCAATGAATGCAAAATTCAGGGGATGAGAAGGATCTGTATTGTCAATGACATGAATTCCTTTGTCCACTTCATTCAGGAAAATATAACGGCCGAGGATAAACAACTTGCCGGGATTGCTGATGTCCCTGGCAGGATTGCTGCGGATATTCGCGCGCACTTCATCCTTGGTCCGGTAGATCGGTTCATACGTTTGATAGGTGTAGGTTCTCTTACAATGATCCTTGATACAGGCGGGGAAACTGAACAAAGCGAGGACGACGATGAAAACGATGCCTAATGATCTCCGGAAATTTTTCATAACAGTTGTGTTTGAAAGGTTGACAACGATCCGGGAACTATCGTTGCATCATTTTTTATGAAAGGGGAACAGCCTGGCCCTAATCCCAAAATTTGTAAAATGGGTAGGTGTAGATCCGTATTTTAAAACGGCCCCGATCCCGTATTCCGCAAACAGGTTGATGATAAAATTCGCGGACAGGGGAGCCGAAAGCCCCGTGGACAGAAAAACCTGTTGCTTTTTCGTCAGCCGGGAATCCTTGTAATAGCCCGGGATATTCCAGTCGAAATAAAGTGCATTAGAAGACACCATAATATAATAACCCAGGCTGTTCTCCCAGGACAATGAGAATTTTTTTCCTTTCGTGATCTTCCAGGAGAAATCTGCAGATACACCTGCCAGGTGGTATCGGTTCTTATAGGATTGAATACCGGAAGTATCGGCAGGCCTGTAAAAATTTGTCACATACAATCCCTGGGAAGCGGAATTCGTTACGATCCTTGAACTATCCACCCGGGGGCCAGTATACATTTTCGTAGCGAGCATAGAATAAAGAAAGTTGAACCGGATGCCTGTTGATTTTGAAATGCTGCGTTGCATAAATACGCCGCCCCCGAAAGATGCCGCAGGCGATGTCACACCCTGGCTGAAAGCGGGCCCCCCTGTACTGGATGAAGGACTTGAAAAATAATCGGCATATAATAACCTGTTGAACAAACGTGCACTTTCTACGATCCCGGAACTACCCGCTTGCACCAGTATGCCCCATTTCCATTTCCCCTGGTTGATCTTTTTGGGTAGGGCTGGTTTTTCCTGTTCTTTTTCTACTACAGGTTGAACAGCTAAAGCGCTGTCTTTTTTTGTGATTACTGATGAATCAACAGTTTTAACCGGTACTTCTTTGATCGTTTCTGTTTTTGCAACAGGATCATTTTTCAAAACCTGGGGAGAAGGAGTTTCTGTACTTAGTTCCACTGCTTGTTTTTCCGGAGCCATAACCACAGGTTCACGCAATGATTGCTTATTTGATACTGGAATTTTATCTAAGTCGGTTTCTATTTTCTTTCTAACCGGGTAATTTTCCACTTTGGCTATCATTTTATCCGGGGCAGGTTGATCTTTGATGTGCGTATGCTGATTGTTTTTATCAGCGAATGTTTCGGTTGGCTGGTTCCCTGATGTAGTTTTTATTTTAGTTGCCGGATCAGTTGCTGGTTCTTTTGTACCAGGTTTTTTTAATTCTGTGCTGCCAATTTGTTTTGTTTGTTTATTCCTGGTCAAAATGATCGTACCCATAGTTATTCCGAGACCCAACACGAGCAGAGGGAACCAGAATATGATTCTTCTTTTCTTTTCCGGGCGGATACGTTTTTCCACTTCCAGCCATACGGCTTCGGAAGGCTCAAGACCCAGCTCATTCATTTTCAACTGAACCTGTTTCTCAAATTCATTTGCCGGCATAACTCTCATTTTTTGTTTCCAATTCAATTTTTTTTATCCAGGTGATCAACAGGGCCCGGGCCCTTGCGTATTGAGAACGGGAAGTACCATCGGTGATCCCTAACAGCTTACTGATCTCTACGTGAGAATATCCTTCTACTGCATACAGGTTAAAGATCAGCTGGTAACCATCCGGTAACTGCCGGATCAGGTTTGCCAGTTCTTTCGCGTCGAGATCCACAACCGGATCGCTGTCTGTTACCGGGTGCAGGTATTGTTCTGTGAAAAAAAGTTGTTCCTGGTATTTCCGGTTATGTTTCAGGTAATTCAGCGCCGTATTCACCATGATCCTGCGGATCCAGGCACCCAGGTCGCCCTCATATTTATATTGGTGAAGGCTGCGAAATACTTTTACAAATC
>DATINK010000411.1:0-8737 GCA_035474355.1 Chitinophagaceae bacterium
ATTATAGAGTAGATATGGGATATTAGATAACTTTTCACTTATTCGCCACAACCCTTCGCCAATAGTCATGAAAATAAAAGTAAAGCCACTGTTCCTGAAACAGTTACTGGGAGTATCTATCATTATGCTTTCTGCTCTTTGCAGTTACGCCGATGAGGTAGAGATTCCATTTAAAAGCGGGAACCTGATCCTTTCTGGGAGCCTCATTACACCAAAGGGAGACGGGCCTTTTCCCGTTGTCATTTTCATTCATGGATCGGGTCCGGAGGATCGTTCTAATTCAAGATCCCGTGCAAAGGAATTTGCAAAGAATGGTATTGCTGCATTCATATATGATAAAAGAGGGGTGGGCAGGTCTGAAGGAGATAAGAATTTCCCGAATTATTTTTCTATCGATACGCTGGCCCAGGATGCAAATGCAGCAGCCGATATGTTAATGGACAGGCTCGAGATCAAAAATGATAAGATAGGTTTTGTTGCCTGCAGCCAGGGAGGTTGGGTAGCGCCTCTTGCCGCGGCTTTGAATAATCATATCTCTTTTATGGTAATTGTCTCCGGTTCGGTCTCTACTATCGCAGAGGATAATTATTTTGAAAGAGACGCCCGCCTCAGGTCGGAGGGCTTCACCGATGAAGAAGTCAAAGAAGCCGACGCCATGCATCTTGTCGATATGGAATTGAGCCGTCGAGGAAAGAATTTCGATGAATTTGTAGCGATGTGGAATAAGTATAAATCTGCAAAATGGTTTAAACGGGTATATGTTTCTGAAGATCCCAATCCGGCAGATTCAAAATACAGGCAATGGTACAGGACCGTTCTTGATGTTGACCCCCGGCCCTCTCTTGCTACATTAAACATCCCTATTCTCTGGTTATATGGCGATGCAACACTTGATCGTTTTTGTCCTGTCGAGCTCAGTTTAAAAAACCTGGATGAGTTAAAAAAATCAGGCAAGGCTTACCAGGTCATTACCTTTCCGGGAGCTAATCATTCCCTGTTAAAAAAATCAAAGGATTGTCTTCTGGAAGATGAAATTTTCGTGTGGTTGAACTCAAAATTGTAATCCCGGGTTGAAAAAAATCAGTACTTTTTGTGTCAATTACCGGCATGGAACCTCAAAAACCAAAACAAAAAAATTCTGTAGGGACGACGAAGGTGATCGTGACCATCATCGTTTTATTCATTGCATTTGTGATCTGTTATTTCATTTACGAATTATTAACTTTTACCGGAAGTGGCTCGCACGATAAATGATAAATTTTATTTGCTGCCACGCCCCCATCTAAAAAAGACCAGAAAGGAAGACATTAATAGAGAATGTAAGTGATCCCCCCAATATTTGACCTGTTATAGCCCGTCTTCAATGCACCCCTGGCCTGGTCAAATTCAGAGTACCATTGGAACACAACAGAACCAATGCTTTTCAGCTTACCATGATTATAACGGTCATCGAATACAGAGTAGTAATTGATCGGTGTATTAGCGATGGACTTCAGTTTCCCATTGAAGGTTTCGTCGATATTTGAAAAATAGTAAGTGATCTCCTGGTAACCCACAAACCTGATCTTGCCACGGATGGCAACATTGTCGAATTTGGTATAATAATCGAATAACAGGGTGCCTATCGTCCTGATCTTGCCGGGTTTTGAATCTGCTTCATAGGAACCATAATAAGTGAAGTTGCAAGTACCAATACTTCTCACTTTTCCCCTGAATGCAGAATCAGCTTCAGGACCATAATATTCGATACGACCCATAAAGGGCTGCAAAGTGGGGGCATAATAATTATAACGATTGGCAACTTCAATACCGAAGTCGATGATATTTCCATCCGGGGTCAATCTTATCAATACATCCTGGTCGGTTCGAAAAGAAAAGGAATGAAGGGCTGAGCCACCCAAAAAAGTTACCTGGCTTAGTTGCTGTGAACTAACTGTAATTGTCAGAAGTAATAGTGGTATGGATTGAATCAGTCTTTTCATAGCAACTTCATTGATCTGCTAAAATGCTGAAATGCTAATATGCTATCGTCTATATAATCGAAATCTCTATTGCAATGCTTTTAAAACCTTCCCGCATCCGTCATTCATGGCTTTCAGCGCCGCGTCATCTGTTTTTCCTTCATATTTACCATCCACTTTGGGATTGGTCTTGACTGAACCATCCGATAAAAGAACCAGTGTCAGGTTGGCCTCAATATTAAATGTAGAAGCCGCATTTGGATCTGCATTCTTTATAGCCTTAATTAATCCCCCAAGTTTACTGGCAGATTTGAACTTCGAAATATCGCTGGAAAGAGTATAATCGCAGTTCTTTGCCTTAGCGTCTTCCGCGCTGGTGATGACGATGCCTTCTATGTTGCCGGTTGTCAGGGTAAGCGCCATATTCTTCTGCAGTTCAGAAGCCGTGAATCCGCCCTCTCCTTTTGGTTCAAATACCCCGATCCGGATCATGCCGGGTTGTTTCGCTCCGTTATTAACATTATTATTAGCGATGTTATTCTGAATGGTAACGTTGTTATTGTTCCCGTTAGCATTATTGTTATTCTGGTTTTGAGCATTCTTGATCATGTCAGCCATGCTTAATTGTTCAGTCAGTTCTCCTTCATTCGCCGCTTCTTTATAACCTGGTGGTATTTCAAACAGCATGGAATCCAATTTCATTTTGGTGAATTCAACCACTTCAATTCCCGTTTCAAAAGTAGATGCTTGCCCACCCATGATCATGGTCGTTGTTTCCTTTAACGGATAACCCAGTTTTCCCTTTCCTTTCTTGTGGCTGACGAATTTATCCATGCAGTCGGGTTTCTCTACGGGTGCGCCCTTGACCGGTGGTCTTTGAGGCTTTGTAACCAGGGGGCATTTGAATTCCGGAAGGTCGATATACCAGCCATCCGTTTTGATCTCCATACTATCCTTCATATTGCAGGCATCGGGGGAAGGTTTCATTTTGCGCCAGGTATAAATATGCCTTGCCGGGAAACCGAACATGGTCTCCCGAACCAGTGTATCATATATATAATACCAGCTGTAAATGGTGCCTCCTTTCTTTGGCGCGTTCTTATCTACAACGGGGGCAGGCGTGACCGGTTTTTTTACAGGTGCATCATCATCAATGATCTCTTCATTATCTTTTTCAAAAGGGATGATGAAATAAAGCTTCTTATTGTCATTGAGTTTAACGGTCCGTTGCAGATCGCATTGCTCGATGGTGACGGTCTTGCCTCCCATTCCCATGAAACCGGTGCCCTCCGTTCTTTTCCGGGATCCTTTCACGTAGATGGTAGATTCATTGTTCATCCCCATCATTTTATTTACCTGCTTCATTTTATATTCCTGGGCATCGACAGGACTGATTGCAGAAGCTACAAAAGCAATAAAAAGGGCGAAAAAGAATGGCGACTTCCTCATCTGGTTATGTTTAGATTAAAGTTAGTTATTTCTTTTATCTCTCAGGAAGTCGGGAAATCAAGTCTTTAGGTTGCAGCAGGTCAATTCTCCAGCTTCAGCATTTCTAGCTCTGATTCTATTTCAGGCAGGATCAGGGACCAGTGAAAGCGGAGTTTGTCGTTTTCCTGCCAGGGTTTTCCATCCTGTTCACTATAATGCACCAGGGGCATCTCATTATACAGGGGTTTGGTAATGCTAACTACGATCTTCCAATGGTCTCTTGCATTTTGAAAGTGAATGATCCCGCTGCGTTTTAATTCGGGCGTTTTTTTGATCCAATATGTTTGCAAATCAACAGCTCCCCTTATTTTTTCTGCGAGATGCAATCCCAGGTTGGCCCATACCAGGATATCCGCAATTTCATAAGCCAGGGGTTTGTTTTTTTCAGGGTTAATATTCTCCACCAGTTCTACTGCCCTATTACAATCTTTTTCCAGCATATCAGCCAGCATGGGCGGTGTAATTCTGCGCTTGTCAAAACCCTTTCCCGCAACCAGGCTATCGACATATTCTTTAATTGAAACATAATCCGTATCCAATGGAGGTTGATCGATCAGTTTTTTGACCGTTATATAACCCACCCTTTTTGTTTTAGCATCGAGGGCAAGCATTCCTTCACTATAAAGTGTAAAATCCCATCCCAGGTCAAAATCGGATGCGAGTCGCAGTGGCGTTTTGCCTGCCAGTGAGGATGCTTCAAGAAGATTATTTCCTTTTACTCCAAAGCGACGAACAAATTCCTTTTTGAAAATATCGTCCGGGGTTTGTGGATCGTATAATAACCGGCCCCAGATCTTGTAGAACAACCATTGCCTTTCGAAAGCATATTTCCAGTTAATACCGGCCGTATCTTTTGTGAAATAATCTTTAGCGGGTATATAAGTTTCGGAGCCGACGAAATATCCGCCCGACCAGGAATGAGTGTTTTGAATGATGTGCTCCCTTACAAACGACGGAACTCCCCAGCGAAGGCAAAAGAAATCCTCATTGCGGGCCGTCCAGGTGATTTTATAATTTCTTGGTTCGGGTTTGAAATAGGTATCGTACAATTTACCTCCATGGACCTTGATCAACTTTGTGGTGGAATGAGCATGCGACCAGTTGAATTTAAGATCCGCCCAGATCGGCCCTTCTGTAAAACCCATCCCCGACCCCTCTTCAATTTCTTTCCGGGTCATTTTTTCAGTTTCAATACTCGTCACGTCTAATGAAGATGTGCTGCTTGAAAAAGGAATTCGGTGGATCAATTTAGATTTCCTGTTTGCCAGCCGCATTCCTGCAATGATCGTTTCCCGCATCCAATCTTCTCTCTGTTGAGGCGTCATCCCTCCCATTCCTTCTCCCAGGGTCAGTCCCATTCCCGTGAGATCGGGATATTCATCCAGCATTTGGGTGACGCATTCGCGTGTGTATTGTTTTATGATGGCGGATGTATCTCCCGGCACATAAAAATTATGCTGCAAATTATCCATGGCCACATTATGGGCTTTTGCAAATTCGGGAGTAACGAAGATGTTGAAAGGGATAATATAGGTGTCGATGCCTCTTGCTTTAGCGAGGCGAAAAATAAAATGAAACAATTCCTGCCATTCCTTCATCTGCGCATCATTCCAGGGACTGGCCTCCGGAAAATTCTTCGGCTTAATAAGAAAAGTATAAGGGTGCAGGTTCCAGAGGCTGAGACTATTGAAACGGTTCTGGGCCATCATATCAAGAAAGGCTCTCCAGAAAGCGGTGTCGCGACAGGTCTGATCGTGTAAACTCAGTGCAGTGCTATGCCGGTATGTGTCCCAGGGCAGATCAAATTTGATGGCGCGGAAGGGAAGAAAGGGCTTTTCTTTTCTTGATCGGATATCTTCAAATTCAATTCCGTTACGGATATCTTCTGCGATGGCCAGTGTTCCATATAAAACTCCCCGGTCATCACCTCCAATGACCAGTATCTTATTCCAGGATGCTTTTATTTCGAATGCTTCAGGTCCCAATTGCTTAGCATTGATTGAAAGGGTTATTACAAATCCATCATGATCTTTTTTAAACCGATCCCCGCGCTGATCAACAGTTTTCATCAGCGTAGATATGGCATATACCTGCGGAGGCGATTTTATATCAAAATTCAGGAAAAGCATTTGGGAAAATGCGTAAGCCAAACTCAGGCATAAAGAAACTACTAAGCAGGCGGCCCTTTTCATAATATGAAATTACTGAAGTAAAATACAGGAACGCAGAGAACGCAGGGAACCGCGGAGAACGCAGGGAAATTACAAATAATCAATATGTTCTTCACTGCGGGCTCTGCGTATACTTTGCGTTCCCTGCGATACTGTATTCAATGCTAGTTAAAGAATTTTGGTTCTGGAGTCAGGCTATATCTACCAGATGTCAAGAATATCCTACGTTTGGTAGAACATATTTTTCATCCTTTTCTTTTCGTCAGAGTTTTATGAAAACTCAAGTATATGAAAATCTTTTTTCCAATGTTAGCATCTTTGTTGCTCTTCGCCTGGACAAAACCCAGCCCTGACAGGTCTTTTACCGGAAGCACTCCCGCAGGCAGGGAAGTAAAGACATTTCTTGGGATACCACTGAACGATTCTGTCGATTTTATCCGCTGGAAAATGGTGATCCATGCTGATAACAACTATGACTTAAGCGTTAATTATGGTATCGGCAAACCCAATACCCCGGGTTTTTATGACGGGGGCAAAAAGATGGACTTCTCCGGGACTTATAAGAAAGAAGATCATATCTATGCCTTCAGGCACGGCTTTTACACCTTAAACATGGTTGAATTGAATGCCGATCTGCTTCATTTTTCCGGTTCGGATAAAAAGTTATTGATAGGAACCGGCGGGTTCAGTTACGCACTCAATAATGTAAAGCCTGCTGTGTCAGACCAGGTAAATATCGTTGCATTTCCCACGACCATGCGGGATTCTATCGCCTATGTGGGTAGAACGCCATGTGGAGTTGAAGGTGTTAATAAGAGTAGCCAGTGCTACAAATTAAAATGGTCGCTGGTATTATATGCAGATGCGAAAAAAAATCAACCCCTGACTTATAAAGTCCGTGGAACCGGCATCCCGGATAATGCAGGCCAAAGAGGAAGCTGGCAGATCATGACAGGTAGAGAAGGGCGGATCATTTACCAGTTGAACGATGGGAAAGGAAATGGATTGTTTTATTTATTAAAACTGGATGAAGGGGTATTGATATTTACTAATAAAGAAGGCCGGCTGCTTGTTGGGGATGAGGATTTTAGTTATACCTTGAATAGGAAATAATAAAGATGAAGACGCAAAAAGACCCAAAGAAAACCAGTGTAGGTAACTTTTTTTTGATTTTTGTGTTAGCGATCATCATCCTGTTTGTTCTGTTTTATTTGTTGTCCGGTAGTGCATTTAAACATTCAAGCGGGTAATTATACCCTTGTAGCCGTGATAAGCGGCTCTGGTTCGTGAACACTAAATGAAACTGCTTTATCATTATTCATTTTGAAAATGATATTTACAGAAGGACATCCAGAGGGTGAAAAAGTATTTTCGTCGACTTTCCTGAGTCCCCGCCCGGAATAACCTTTCTTGCCAACCTGTAAATACTTACTGTTCTTATTGATATCTACCACCATGATCTCTCCTTCTCCTTCCCCGAAACGGTATTCACCAAGGTATTTTTGTTTTTCCTCATCAGATACATCGAGGCTTTTAGGCTTCACATCCGCATTTCCTAATCCTTCGAGATAGGCTATCACTTTATTAATGCTATCAGTGTCTTTGGCTGGTATATCTTTTGCGCCCAGCCTGTTTTTTGCGTGTTGCAATAAAGTAATGCCATGCGGGCCGGGGTGGCTCTGAATACCGGGAACCGTTTCAATGATCTCTTGCACGCTTTTCAGCATACCCATCATGGTAAAAGTAAAAATGTCGGGCCTGGCGCCGTAACTGATCAGCAGTTCAGCAATATCCCTGCGCCCGGTATGTGATGCTGCCCCGATGCAGGTTTCCCAATCTCCGAAGCCCCAGTCCCAGGAAGCCACGGCCAGTTCCGGTCGCAGCGCCAGCATTTCTTTTACTTTATCAAAATTCACATGCGAAGCGCCTACAATCGTACTTGCCATCGTATCATTCATGCTCGGATACCTGAATAATTGCTTGTCGTCAGTGATTGATCTGTTTATACTTTGAAATGTTCCTTGTCCGGATACAAAGCCATAACTGCTAATGCCAATTAAACCAAAGGCTGAACTTTTAATAAAGCGGCGGCGAGCGAAGGGGTTGTTGTTCATATGAAGTTGATTTAGGCGTATCAACCAAAAGTTATATCATCATTCGATGATGTGTGGGTTAAAAGACGATGGTTGGTTTAATAAGGTTATTAAAGGCAAGGAAAAAGTACGAACTTCCTTAAAATCTGGTTTTATTTTTGCTATGAAACTGAAGGATCACTTATAAAATATTCGAATTATGGAAAAGCAAACATTCAAAACCCTCATCAATGCCCCCAGAGAAAAAGTATGGAAAACTCTTTGGGGCAAAAACTCCTATCCTTCATGGACAGCCGCCTTCACCGAAGGTTCCCACGTGGAAACCGACTGGAAAAAAGGCAGCAAAGCTTTTTTCCTGGATGCCAAAAATGAAGGCATGGTATCCACCATTGCTGAAAACAAACCCAATGAGTTCATGTCCATCAAACACCTGGGATTTGTAAAGAATGGAATTGAAGATATCGACAGTGAAGAATCCAGGAAATGGGCCGGGGCATTGGAAAATTATAAACTAACGACGGTTAATGGTAAAACGGAATTGACCGTTGAAATGGATATTACGGATGAATACAGGGAAATGTTCATGAAGACCTGGCCAAGGGCGCTGGATCGGGTGAAAGAGCTTGCTGAAAAGAACTAGGCGCAGTTGAATGCTTATCCCTGGACGATGTTTGAGGCGAAGAAATAGGTCGTGATCACATAATGTTAACAACGCCGCAGCTAAAGAAAATACTACATTTACTAAATTCTACTGAAAACAGCCACCTGAACCGTCCCATGAAGAGGAGGTTTTTTAAATTGATTTACTTTTGGCTTTTATTTTTTTAAACAAGTCCGCTCTGCATAAGATCAGAGAGGATACAAACTTTTAAATTATGTTAGTAGTAGCACAACACACGAACATCACTGATCCTGCCGCTTTCTGGGCAAAAGCTCAATCGGTTGTCGGATCTACACCTGCCGGAATGAGTGTTCTGTCTGTATTTCCATCACAGGATGGTAAGACCGGTACCTGTATTTGGGA
>DATINK010000412.1:0-3242 GCA_035474355.1 Chitinophagaceae bacterium
TGCGCCAGCTTTACATAATTCGGCTGAATGGAAATAGATGGGCCGGCGATGACAATGCCATCGAAAACATCAGCGGTTCCCTCCACTTCGGAAACGATCGCTGCCGCTTGCCGGGATAATTCCTGTAATTTTTGATGATCATTACCAAAGATCTTTACCTCAACAGGTTGAACAGATGCCATCAGGTCACCAAGCATATCCCCGATCACCTGCCCGAAATCAATCCGGAGTGCAGGCTGTGTACTTTCAATCTTTTGCCGGAGATCTTCGATCACATCCTGGGTGGAACGGCCTCTTTTCTTTTTTAACTGTATAAGATAGTCACCGCTATTGGGTTCAGTAATGAAAAAACCCATTTCAGTTCCGGTTCTTCTTGAATAAGCCTGGACTTCCGGTACCTGCACAATGATCTTCTCGGCTTCGCGCAACATGGCATCTGTTTCTTCCAGCGATGTTCCCGGTGGCGAAGTATAATCGAGCACAATACTTCCTTCATCCATGTCAGGTAAAAAACCTGTCTGCAGGCGGGGTAAGATCAGAATAATAAGAACGATGAGAGTGCCAGCCAAAATAAAACTGATAACGGGGCGAAATATAAAAAAGGACACCCATTTTTGTTTCCTGACATTATGCGGCGTTTCTTTTGTTTTGTTTGTTGTTTTTTTATTTTTTCTTGTAAGCAATAGATAGATCACCGGCAACCCGATCCAGGTCACAAAAAAGGAACAAACCAAAGTAATGATCATGGTATTGGTCATTACGCTGAAATAAGAACCCGCTACCCCTGTCATCAGCAGGAAAGGAATAAAAATGACGATCGTGCTTAGTGAGGAACCCACCATCGCTGGAAACAGGTAGCTGATGGCTTTTTGAACCAGGGCAGGGCTGGGTTCGTCCGGGAATTCTTCATGTGTCCTGTGGATCTGTTCTACTACAACAATGGCATCGTCAATGATCAACCCGATAGCAGCCGCCATGGCGCCCAGGGTCATGATATTAAAAGTGTAGCCGATCGTATAAAGAACGATCAATGTGAGAAACAGCGTAATGGGGATGGTGATCAAAAGGGTTGCAGAAGCTTTGAAGGACCTGAGGAAGATGACGGCGACAATGATCGCCAGCAATAAACCGATCCATAAACTATCGGTGACACTTTTTACTGAATCGTTCACAAAATCCGCCTGGATATAATAAGGTTTGATGTGTACATCGCGTGGCAGTATTTTTTTTAATGCTGCGACTTTTTCCTCGATCTTTTTTGAAAGATCAACCAGGTTGGCATTGGGTTGTTTGACCACCGCGATCAATAAGCCTTCTTTGCCATTGGCGTTGATACGGATGAATTCAACTCCTTCCATGATATCAACCGCGGCTATATCTTTCAGGGTAATGATCCTTTTTCCATCGTTTTTAATAACAAGGTTTTCGAGGTCGGACTTATTGTGAACGGAAGCATCCGTGATGGTGAGGTATAAATACCGGTAGTCAACCAGGAATCCATTTGATTTGACAAAACCCGTTTGTGCCAGCGCCGTATTGATCAGCTCAGGTGTAATGGAGAGGCTGCTCATTTTGCCGATATTCATTTGCAACCAGTATTCTTTCGTTTTTCCTCCGATCACCCGGATCTCGGAAACACCTTCTGCCTGTGAGAGGAATGGTTTGACCGTATAGACAGCCAGTTGTTTTAGCTCGATCGGCGATTTTGTATTGCTTTCCAGGGAATACCCCATCACGGGCAGAATAGAAGGGTTCATTTTAGCCACCGTGATGCTCACATCGGGTGGCAATACATTCCTGATCTCGCTGATCTTCGATTCAATATGTTGTTGGTTCACATCGATATCACTCCCCCAGGTCATGAATGCAGATATTTCACAACTTCCCCGGCTGGTGGTACTGCGGATCAGTTGCAGGTCCGGCACCTGCTTGATGGCAGCCTCGAGTGGCTGTGTAACCGTCACCATCATTTTATCTACAGGCTGTAAACCGGCATCGGCGATTATTTTGATCTTGGGAAATGTGATCTCGGGAAATAAAGAAGTTTGCAGTTTCCCGTACACGAAGATGCCACCCATGACGATCATCATGAGCAGGACGGTAAGCGGGTTTTTATGTGTCAGAAAAAAACGGTTCACGTAATCCTGTTTATTGTTCTGTGATCCTGATCTTCGCTGTATCTGCCAAACCGAAATTCCCGGTCAGTAAAAATTTATCGGTAGGGGTAAAGACGGGCGAGAGAATTTCGATCCTGTCATTGATCTCCATTCCTTTTTTCACCTGCACCTTCACAGCAGTAGTGCTATCGATCACTTTCATGACCCAAAAACTCGTCTGGGCCTCATCCGAAAGCACCGATTGTTTAGGGAGGGAGAGCGCATTTGTCTTCGCTTCTTTAGTCACTTTCACTTTTGCTATCAAATTGATGGGTAAAGTTTTATCAGCAACAGTGATGATAATATTCTGGGTTTGCGAAGCAGAATCCACGATCGGCATCGAAGAGGAGATCTTGCCGGGCAGTGAACGGCCATCAGGTAATAACAGTTCAACGTATTCTTTATTCATGACGAATGGCCGCAATTCATAAGGCATATTGAGAATGAATACAAAACTTCTTGTATCGCTGATCACGGCCAGTTGTTCTCCTTCCTGGACATAATCACCTTCCTGGTGATTAACTTCAGACACATATCCTCCTGCACCGGCCCGGATGGTCACAATGCCCGTAAACTTAAAAGAAGTATCCAACAGGTTGATCGTATTTCCAATGCTCTGTGCTTCTTTTGTTTTTAATACAAATGCAGTTTGCCCGGCGCCCACGACCTGGCCCGCTGAAAGATTCGCGCTCCGGATATAACCATTGATATTGGCTTTTATATATGATTTACGTAAGTAAGTGGAAGTAGCATTGAGTTCAAAGAATTCTGCCATGGGAGTAAAATCCGGCGTGGTGACTGTGACAGGGGTAACGACCTCCTCTTCATCTTCAGCAATTGCTTCCGTTTCAGGTTTGGAATGACAGGATATCCATCCAAAGGGGAGAAAGAAAAATAAAAGCCGGAATGTTTTCATGATCGTTTATTTATTTCGCCCAATAATTCAGCTGGTTCAGGATCTTCAACCGGTTTACATAGTTCTGCGTGACCAGGTTTTTTGCCGTAAAGTAATTATTGAGGGTCATTACAAAATCTAAAAGCCGTATATCGCCGGTGGCCAGCAATTGTTCATTTACACTGATCAGG
>DATINK010000413.1:0-10480 GCA_035474355.1 Chitinophagaceae bacterium
GCTATTAAACGACTGCGTTCGATGAGTAATTTGATGGCTCCTGCAATTTCTGCCAGGCTGACAACGATGGAAGCATCGACAAGTTTTGAAACCAGCGGCCACATTTCATTGAGCAGTGAAGCGGCCCCCATCCCATCTACAAAACTGGGTATATAATCTATTTTCATGGGTTCGCCCGCTTTGAGGGATGCTGAAAGGGGTGCGGCAGTTTCTACTTCTGATGCATATACTTTAATACCGGGTTGTACTGATTTCAATGCGGTTGCAATACCACTGATCAAACCACCCCCGCCATAAGGCACGATCACTGCATCAGCATCCGGGCAATCTTCAAGTATCTCTAACCCGATCGTTCCATTTCCTGCGATCACATGCGGGTCGGCTACCGGGTGAATAAATACACCTTTCATCCCTTCATATTTTCTTGTCACCAGCACCTGCCACCAGTCATGAAAAGGGATCTTGATATATTTTGCACCTAATCGGGTAATGGCATCCAGTTTAGTCTGGGGTGCATGATCCGGTACAATAACTGTACAAGGTATCTTCATGATCCTCGCGTTCCAGGCAACACCCTGGGCCATATTACCGGCACTTGCAGTATAAACCCCGGCAGCAAGCAGGGATGGATCTGCTAATGCCATTGCGTTTCCTGCTCCACGTATTTTAAATGAACCGATAGGTTGGAGGTTTTCAAGTTTCAGGTACAACTCAGCATCCGGGTTATCCGGGTAAAATCTTATGAGGGGAGTTCGGGTCACCTTCCCTTTCAATCTTTGCTGTGCGTCACGGATATCCTGCAATGAAACTGAGATGGGTTGTTGTGACATGCCAGTGGTTATTTTGGATTCCCCTCGACGAATTTTTTATAAATATGCCAGGCAGAAAATATATCCTCGGCTGCAATTCCCAGGGATTTGTATAAAGTGATCTCTTTATCATCTTTTCTTCCTTTCTTTTTTTGTAAAATGACTTCCCCGATCTCGCCCTGGACATGTTCATTGGTAATGAATCCTTCCTGCAAGGGTATCAGGAAATCACCTGCTTCATGGAATAAGGAATCATAACAATCTGTATATAAAGAAGACTTCAATACCGCATTCGAATCCAATTCTCTTGTACGGGCAATGCTGGATCCCACGGCATTGATATGGGCGCCCCGGGAAAGCCAATCACCCAATACAAGAGGTTCCGGCGAAGAGGTAACGGTACAAATAATATCGGCAGCAGATACTGCTTCTTTCACTGTCGGAGAGATCATCACATTAACTTTATATTTCTCAGCAACTTCCCTGCCCAGTGCATTTGCATGGTCAGGGTTGCGGCTCCATATATATAATGTTTTTATTTTTCGCACCAGCAACATGGCTTCAATATGCCGCCTGGCTTGTTCTCCCGAGCCGATCATGGCCAACGATTCAGCATTCTCCCTGGCTAAATACTTTGTCGCCACGGCACTGGCAGCAGCCGTTCGGATAGCCGTGATCTCACTGGCATCGATCGATATCAGGGGTTGTCCCTGTTTTGCATCGAAAAGCATCACCACTCCCTGGTGCGATGGAATACCCATTGCGAGATTGTGATGGAACACAGAAATCACTTTGATGCCCATCACCCCAAGTTCTTCCGCATAGCCTGGCATCATACCCAGGATACCCGTTTTATCCGGAAGCCACATCAACGAACGTAAAGGCTGAAGACATTGCCCGCTTCCGAGTGACCTGAACATTTGCTCCATCAAGGGAATGCATTCTTTCATCGGCAATAATTCCGTCACTGATTTTTTATTGATATAGGGAAGATCTGTCATCTTGAAACGAATGAGAATGCTGAAGATATAAAAAAAGCCCCGACGTTGCCGGGGCTGCTACTAAACCGTCCTGTAAAAATTAGTTCTTTGCTACATCGAATTTTTTAAAGATCGCCTTTACACTGCTCTGGATTTCTTTCGTGGTCAGGTTCCTGCTGTTCACTTCATCCGTTGTCCAGCCCTGCCATACCGTTTTATCCGTACGTGTATCGATCATGGTAATGGTCACCGTTCCTTCTCTTACCACATTCTCGCTTTGCTGATAACCGATGAATTCAGCAGGATAATAGATCGTGGCATAGCGGCGGGTATAGGGATTGTAAACAAGCCGGGAATAAGGCCTTGAATAGACGGGGTCAGATTTTTCCTTCACTGACCTTTCCACCAATACATCATAATTCAGTAAAACATCGGGCCTGGATTTTACTTCTCTCCAGCCTGCTGTTTTTTCAAGTTCCTTGTTCACTGCATCTTTGATGCGTTGCTCCATCATGTCGTTTTTCCTGTTATTGTCTGCTTTCCCTTTACCATCCTGGTCAGTCCATGCAAAGGTTTTGTAATGACTGAAATCCGCATTGTCGTCTTTTTCAATATGAGCTGTTGATGCGCATCCTGCTGCCAGGAAAACCAGCCCCAGCGCACCTGCCCACAGATTCAATTTAGTTTTCATATTGTTCTCCTTTTCTTTTTTATTTACCGGGTGTATTTACTGATTGTAAGGAACTTCCGGATTCACGTTATATAAACGTCAAAAATGGTGCTGGGTTTACTATAGAGTTGTTAAAGCCATTCCCTTTTTTTGTGCTGATTCTGGGTATATTTATGGTGGGTAAACAACAGCTTTTTTATCATTTAAATCGTGGTGTATGCCAAAGTATATCATCGAAAGGGAGATCCCGGGGGCAGGAAAACTCAATAAGGAGCAACTGGTCGCCATTTCACAAACCTCCTGTGGGTATTGAATGAAATGGGCCCCCGTATTCAATGGGTGCATAGCTATGTGGCGGGAGACAAGATCTACTGTATCTACAATTCACCGAATGAGGAGATGATCATGGAACATGCTAAAAAAGGCGGGTTCCCGGCTAATAAAATCACCAAGATCAGCCAGATCATCGATCCAACAACGGCTGAAGGATAGACGAAATTTTCAGGTAAGTCCTACTTCAAAATGCTGGGCCGGGATCTCTACATCGACAAAGCCTTTTTTGATAAGTCTTTGTTTAAAATCTTTCTGTACTTCATATTCCCCGTGTACAAGAAATAATTTTTTTACCTGTCTCGGGTCCTGGCAGGCCAGCCATTGGCAAAGGTCTTCATAATCCCCATGCGCACTCATACTGCGAATGGCTCCTATTTCTGCATTCACCTGGTGTTCCACCCCATAAATATTTACTTCCTTATCTCCCGCCAGTAACCTTCCTCCCAGGGAATGAGGTTCACAATAACCGGTAAATAATATGGTATTACGCCCGTTCTCAATATTATTACTGATATGATGTTTCACCCTCCCGGCATCTCCCATCCCGCTGGCTGAAATGATGACCATCGGCCCATTTTGGAAATTGAGCAGTTTGGATTGTTCAACGGTCTTGACATACTTTAATCCCTTAAATGAAAATGGATCCTTGTCAGTAGCGAGTATCCGCTGGATCGTTTTATTAAAAAACTGGGGATAGCGTTTTACGATCTCAGTGGCTTCAATACTCAATGGACTGTCTACATAATAATCAAGATCGGGAAGTTGCTTTTCCAACTCTAGCTGGTTGAGGGAATACAATAGTTCCTGGGTACGGCCCACACTGAATGCAGGCATGATCAGCTTTCCTTTTTTATGCGGGCAGGCTTTCTCGATCCACCAGTATAATATTTCGGGTGTTGTGGTGGCTTCATCATGTAAGCTGTTTCCATAAGTTGATTCCAACAGGATATAATCTGCCTGTGGAAAGGTGGCCGGGGATTTCAGGATGGCATCACGGTACCGGCCTACATCACCACTGAAAGTGATCCTGGTCTCATTCCCGTTCTCCCTGATCTTTAAATGAACACAGGCACTGCCAATGATATGCCCGGCATCGGTATACATGGCGTCAACTCCCTCTGTTACATTGAACCATGTATCATACTCCACGGAAACCAGGTGCCCGATACTGTTCCTGGCATCCTGCACTGTATAAAGTGGCCGCAAATAAGGCAACCCTTCTGCCGCCCTTCTTTTATTCGTGTATTTCACTTCGTCTTCCTGGATCTCACCGGAATCCAGCAATAAGGTTTCCGTCAGGTCACGCGTGGGTGGTGTACAAAAAATAGTGCCGGCATATCCTTCCTGGACCAACTTGGGAATTAATCCGCTATGGTCGATATGTGCATGGGAAAGTATCATGAAATCTACTTCGGAAGGTTCAAATCCAAAATCCCGGTTGAACATATCGGTTTCCCTGCCCAGTCCCTGGAACATGCCACAATCAAGCAACAGTTTTTTACCGTTCTTTAATGTGATGAGGTGTTTGGAACCGGTTACTGTCCGGGCTGCTCCATGAAATGCGATCTTCATTGATTTGATTTTGCTTTAAACGACCATGTGATGTAAAATTCAGCGACCATTTCACCTTTTTCATTTCGCCCTTCCGACCTGGCCCGCAGGACCCGTCCCTCACCGCTTGCGATACTTTCTTCCACCATTTTCCTGATGGCCAGCCCATCCTCGCAAACAAAGCGTGTCCGCCCCGTAGCTTTTTTGAAATATTCTGATTCAACTTTCACGACCAGCATAGAAACCGCGGGATTCCTTTTATACACCTGCGCAAGCGCCAGCACACCCGTACTCATTTCGGCGGCCATGCTTAAGCATGCAAAATAAGTCGACCTGAACGGATTCTTAGAAAACCATTTATACGGTACAGTTACCACGCAATGGTTCTCATCCGCTTCCTTTACCCTTACACCCGCAAAATAAGCGCTCGGTAATCTGGAAAATAAAAACATCCTGAACTTCACAGGATGCTTTATCAAATGTAAAAAGGCGTTGGTATGAGCGGTCATCTTATTCTTCCTTGTATTTTGCCGGGTCCAGGGCCTGCGGACCCCAATCTTTGAAAAATGCTTCTACTTTTTCCTTATCATAACTTTTCCCCGCTTCCAGGTACCATGAATTCTGGGTATGAAGAAGTTTTCCGGAACCGTCGAGGATCAGGAAAACCGGGTAACCGAATCGTTGTGGATAGCTATACCGGGCGAGAATATTTAAATTCTTATTCTCCTTGCTCCAATTCAGGTGATAGACAACATAATTAGCTCCCATCAATGAATCCAGTGAGTTGTCTGCTCCCACAAATTCATAGAACCTTGCACACCAGATGCACCAGTTCCCTCCTACCTGGATCAAAACATTTTTTTTCTCAGCAGCTGCACGTTTCACTGTCGCTGCAATAGCAGTCTCCGCATTTTCATCCGGGTTATATAAATGAAATTTCGTCAGGTCTTGTCCAAACCCGGACTTTACCAGGAAGGCCAGGAGGAACAATACAATTATTTTTTTCATAGCGCTTTAAACGTTTTACAGGGTTATTGTTTGTCAATAGCCACTACACAGGCTACTGCTTTGTTATCATTGGCATCCACCCGGAAATTGATGGTTCCATTGGGTCCATTATTAAATCTCGCGGAACGAATGAGGATAGCATTCAATGCCTCATTCACTTTCCCGGGATAAGTGGGTTGCCGGCTTTGACTGATCGATTGATTCAATGCATTATAATCCAGTTCATCCTTGCTTACCAAGATCGCGATAAAATCCCTGGTGCCGACCGAATCCGCCATCATGGATTCTGATTTTGGAAACAGCCGATAACCGGTGATGCCGCAATAGGGTGAATGCTTATTGCTATAAGGAAACAACACATAGCTGCTTTGATCCGTTTCCTGTCCGAATATATATATATAGCATTCCGTTGCATTCCTGATCTCCATTTTGAATTTCGTTCCCGACTGGATAGGCCTGGCTGTTTCAAATTGGTTCCCCCCACCTGATTGTAGGGGTATATATTGTTTGTCATCATTCCTGACGAGCCCGATCGCACATTCAAGAGGAATATTAGCCACCACCCCTCTTTTCGGCAATGGGTCAACACCATAAGCTTCCCGAACATAATCCCTGAAATCTCCATACCTGACCCAGGCAACTCCATCCTTCCCCCAATCAGGTCCCCAACTATTCAGGATCTGGAATGCGCCTCCGAATTTCCGGTCATCATAACCGATCACACAGAGGGCATGACCTCCCATTCCCATTTGAGATTGATCCAATCCCTGCGGTTGCCAAAGTTCCTGGCCCATCATATCCTGCATGAAACTCTGACCCACCATCATTCCGATCACAACCGGTGCATCCTTAGCGAGGTGTTCCTTCACGGCCCTTACATTGATCGCTTGTACATTATCCCCATCGGTGAGGCGGGTAAATCCATGCAATTTATATTGGCTGGCTTCTGATCGTTGGGATCCGCTGGGCTGGCGCTCGCAGTCCTGGTCATCGTATGGAAATTCTGATAATGGAAGTGCTCCCTGCTGTGACATCAATTCCATGGCTTTTTCAATATAGGAGCCTTCACAGTTTTCCAACCCGATCTGGTTATAAACAAAAGAAGGGCTGAATTTGATCTGGTTGGGATTGACGCCTGCTGATGCAGCTTCAAGAATAGTACGGGCGCCGTAAGCGGAACTCCAGGCAACGCAACTTCCCTGTTGGCCCTGGTTACCTGGCTGGGGCGCAAACTTTAATAGGGAAACGGCTTCCGGCAATGGGTTCTTTCCTGCATCATCTTCCAGGCCTTCATATACAGAAGCTTTATTGAATTCTTCCGGGCTATAATTATAACCGCTTTCTGAGAATAACTTTTGTACAGCTGAAGGGTTGCAATTCCCTCTTCCCAATAAAAAATAAGCAGCAGCCCCAATGACCAGTAATACAATGATCCCTTTTCCCTTGAACAAACCTAATAACATCGGGAGAAGCGACATGATCCCGCCGCCGCCACCCGGGAAATTTGAACGGCCACCCCCACCGCCACCATCATCTTGTTCATTCGGATCCCGCGGATCGTCTACCATTCGGATAGGCATAACATTATTTTTTAGAAAATGACTGGCTAAAAGTAGGAATAAGGGTTGAAATTAGGAGGATTCGCATCGGATCGAAATAAATTTAGTTAATGCTGCAACGATTGTGCCGGGGAATCGTCACTTTTGACGTAGCCCAGTAACGAAAAACAAACGCGTACATAATTCTATTTCTGCTATGCAAAAAATAACAGCCTTGCTCTCTTTTTTAATGATCTTTTCCCTGGCCCAGGCACAACCGGCTGATACCCGGCTGCATTTTCAGCAAGGCCAGTTGATAAAGATCAACCTGGTCATGAAACTGAACGCCGGGCAACAGGGATTTGACCTGAATGTGGATGGGAATACGACCCACACTTATAAAGTGACGAATGCAACGGATGATAATACTACTCTTCACCACGAAGTAGAGAAGATCGGTTTCAATGTGGATGGGCTTGGACAGAAGATCAATTTCGATTCGGGCAAGGAAAAAGACCTGAATGGCAATTTTGGAAAGCCGATAAAAGAAATACTCGGAAGACGTTTTGATGCGATCATTGATAATTCCGGGAAAGTGTTAATGGTAACGCCTGAGAAATTTGTGGCAAGTGAAGCCGATCCACGGATGGCATTTATCAGCAATTTACTCAAAGACCTGCTCGATGTAGTGCAGCCCCCCGCTAAGAATGGATCCAGTTTCTTTAAAATTTTCCCGGATAACCCGATCAATAAAGGAGATAGCTGGGCCGATACAACCGTTACGTCTACCCTTCAATCGATCAGTCACTATACCCTTACCGACATTACCGATTCAGCTTATGTCATTACTGTCGTTGAAAATTCAGTTACCACGTCGAAGGCGGAGATCATGGGTTCCGAATCAACAACGACGCTTAACAACACATCAACCGGAACCTTACTGATCAATAGACAAACGGGGATTTTGAAAGAGAAAAAATTAACGACTGAATCAACCGGGACAACGAATATCATGGGGGGCTCCTTTCCCGTCAACTCAAAGACAACAATAATCATCCAGGTTGATTAACGGAATTTTTAGTCCAGTACCTGGTTTTTGAGCAGATCGCTTAATTCGTCTCTTTTCCGGATCAGCTTCGCTTTTCCAGCTTCCACCAATACTTCCGCAGGCTTGAACCGGGAATTATAATTAGAAGCCATCTCAAAAGCATAGGCCCCGGCATTGCGGAAAACAAGATAATCGTCTTCCCGAACCTTAGGTAATAAACGCCCGGTAGCGAAATTGTCAGTCTCGCAAATATTCCCGACGACATTGTATTTTCTTTTTTTACCGCCGGGGTTGGAAATATTTTCAATATGATGATAGGCTCCATAGAACATGGGCCTGATAAGATGATTCATCCCGCTATCCACGCCTGCAAAAGTCACGGGCCCCGACTTTTTGATCACGTTCACCCGGGTAATCAAATAACCCGATTCACTGACAAGAAATTTTCCGGGTTCGAACCAGGCTTGCAGGTGTTTTCCATGTTTTTTTTCATACCATTGGAATTCTTCGGCCACTTTTTTCCCAAGCTTTTCAATATTGGTTCCTTTTTCTCCCGGTGCGTAAGGGATTTTAAATCCGCCCCCCAGGTTGAGGTATTCCAGATCCGGAAATTGTTTCGCCACTTCAAACAACACTTCAATACCCATCGCAAAAACTTTTACGCTCTTGATCTCGCTGCCAGTATGTATATGGAGTCCGCGGATGACAAGTCCTGTTGCTTTTTGAATGTCGAGGATCTCTTTGATATCCTCCAGGGGTACACCAAACTTACTGGCCGCATGGCCCGTGGATATCTTCAGGTTACCCCCTGCCATGATATTTGGACGGAGGCGCACACCGACCGGGTAGGATCCGCCAAATTTTTTCCCGAATTTTTCAAGATTTGAAATGCTGTCAATGTTTATATAGATGCCCATCTGCTGCGCTTCTTCTATCTCTTCAAATGCGATATTATTGGAAGTATAAAGAATGGATGAAGATGGAAAGCCGGCTGCTGTTGCCAGTTTAGCCTCATTGATAGAACTGCAGTCGATATTCGATCCCAGGTTTTTGATATACCTGAGTATGTTGATATTGGTAAGGGCCTTGGCTGCATAAAAAAAACGTGTATCCGTTTCTTTGAATGCCTCTATAAGCCGGTTATATTGTTCCTTTATTTTCTCCGCATGATATACATAAAGAGGTGTTCCATAAACTTTGGCAATTTCAATGAGATCTTCGTTTGTCAGCTCTGTATACATAGCAACGAATTTACCGCCTTACCGTCTTTCCGGCAAAAGCGATATACGTGATTGATCTGATAATTAGGGGAAATTACTTTAATCCGCTTCTTCAGGGTCTTTATTAATGATAAGCTCACCACCTTCCGTAACGGACAATGCGTTCTCGTCATCTTTTACAGCTTTGCCTGCATCCGGGCCGAAAAGTGTGTTCTTCATGTTTGTGGGTTCGGTTTGTTCTGCCATCACTTCCCTGATCTCAGGTAATTCTTCAGGTGAGTTGATGCCAAAATAATCCATGAAGCTTTTTGAAGTGGAATATAAAAGGGGTTGCCCGGGTTGTTTTTCATTTCGCCCGCTGATGATCACTAATTCTTTTTCCAGGAGTTTTTGAACGGAATAATCGCAGTTCACACCGCGGATCGATTCGATCTCGCCCTTTGTTATCGGTTGTTTATAAGCAATGATGGCCAAGGTTTCGAGTGAAGCAGATGATAACCTTTTCAGGTATTTATCTCCATTCAATTGGGCTACTGTACCATGAAACTCTTTCCTCGTCAGGAATTGCCAGCCTCCGCCATTCATTTTGATCTCAAAAGGGAAATTGCCGTCGTTATATTTCTTAACAATTGTCTCGATCGCCGTTTCAACGCGATTCATTTTGATCTTTTCGCCGGGGGTTTCATTGGCATTATTCACCAGTTCGGTGATCTCCATGGCAGTAAGGGGCTTATCACTGGCAAAAACCAGCGCTTCGATATGCATTACCAGGTCGGAATCTGTCATCATAGTCAAAGGGTCAAATGAATCAATGGTTAAGTAAGTTGCAAATTACTGAAAAACTGCAAAATAGACAGTATTGAAGGTCAAATTAAACAATGAATTTGAAATGATACAGAAGGGTTTATTCACAATTCGACAACACACCGTAAATGTTATGCCTGTAAAGCAGCCGCCCCGCTCACGATCTCGGTAAGTTCTGTGGTAATAGCTGCCTGTCTTGCCCGGTTGTAAGAAAGCTTCAACTCACGGAGAAGTTCATTCGCATTTTCACTGGCTTTGTCCATAGCCGTCATACGTGCGCCATGTTCAGAAGCATTTGAATCCAGTACCGCTTTATATAATTGAGTATTGAGGATCTTGGGCATCAGTTCGGCAATAAGAACATCTTTTGCAGGTTCAAAAATAAAGTCGGCTTTTGCAGCCCCTTCTTTTTTGGTGACCTTGGGGATGGGAAGAAACCGTTCAACCGTAAATCGCTGCGTGGCAGCGTTCTTGAATTCACTGTATACGATCTCGATAACATCAAATTGTCTTTCCTCA
>DATINK010000414.1:0-3744 GCA_035474355.1 Chitinophagaceae bacterium
TACCTGTACGCATAACAGATATTAATTATGGAGGGCATGTTGGCAATGATACGATCCTTACCATTTTACATGAGGCCAGGATGCAATACCTGGCGCATTTGGGTTATAGCGAGATGCAATTCGGCGGAACCGGTATGATCATGTCGGATGTAGCCATTGAATTCAAGAATGAATTATTCTATGGAGATACAATAACCGTATCTGTAACGCCAGGTGAGATCACGAAAGTGAGTTTTGAACTAATATATAAGTTGGAAACAGTAAGGGATGGTAAGACTTCATTAGTTGCAAAAGCTACAACTACGATGATTTGTTATGATTATGAAAACAAGAAGATTGTTTCAATACCTGCAGATGCATTGAAAAAAATTACTGATTGAGTGGCTAAAGCGCCTGAAGGCCGGGGCAATTGAAATAACTATCAGTTATCCACTATTCCAGATCTTCCAGCTCTCTTCTGCCTGCAGCACTAACATCTCTTCCCCGTTTTTAATAGTGGCGCCATGCTCCTCCCCTTTTTGAAGAAATAATGTTTTGGAAGGATTGTAAATGAGATCATATAAAAGATGCTGGTCACCCAGGAACTGGTAAGGTATATCGGGACAGCTACCTGTTTCAGGATACATGCCCACCGGGCTGGTATTGATAATAAGCAGTGCCCTCTTTATCATTCTTTCGTCAATATCCTTGTAAGTAAGAGTGGACTGGTCATGAAGTTTACGACTGACCAACTGGTAAGTGATCCCTAATTTTTTCAATACATAAATAACAGCAGCGGCTGAGCCTCCGTTACCGAGGACCAGGGCTTCTTTGTGATGAGGCATCAGTAATGGAACAAGGCTTTTTTCAAACCCGATCCAATCAGTATTATAGCCGCTGAGCTTTCCTTCTTTAATGCGAATGCAATTACAGGCATTGATAGAAACCGGGATGTTTTCATGGGAGTCAAGCTGCCGGATGATATCACGTTTATGGGGAATGGTCACATTCAAACCTTCAAGCGAAGGATGGTTCCAGAGAATATTCTTCAACTCATCTGCTGAGAATACAGGGAACAATTCATAACGGCAATTGTCCAATCCTTCCCGTTTGAATTTTTCAGTAAAATAGTTGCCGGACCAGGAATGCGTCAGGGGAAAGCCAACCAGGCCAAAGAGCCGCATATGGCTTTGATCATGCATTCTCTTTTTTGTCAAGATACAGGTGAAAGGTATCACCCCGTAAACCCACGCGCATCGTTTCGAGTGGCAGTACTTCTGTTGGAGAAATATTTCCCAGGTTCACATTGCAACCGAGTAATTCAATAAAATAAAGCTGTTGTGCTTTTTGCGGCGCTTCCCAGATGATCTTTTCTGCCGGAATCTGTGTCAGGATCTCCTGTACCAACCCTTCGCGTACTTCACCGCTGCCGCGATAAATACCGACATTACCTGCTTCGCGGGCTTCCGCAATGACATAAGAAGAACCCGCTTCCAGTTCTGCCTTCATCAACTCGATCCACTTATAAGGTGGAATGATATGCGCCGCATCCTTGCTACCCACCTCGCTTAATACGATTCCGTGTTTGGTGAGTTTTTCTATATACCCGCATTTTTCAGCGTGTGGTATCGTAATGGATCCATCACTCACTTCCATATATCGTATGCCGAATTCCTTGCAGACTTTTATATAATCATCGAACTGGTTCCGGATCAGGAAGGCTTCGAATAAGGTTCCCCCAAAATAAACGGGGATATCATATTGGCTATACACTTCCAGTTTTTCTTTCAGGTTGGGAGTAACAAATGAAGTTCCGAATCCCAGCTTCACAATATCTACATGCGGATGGGCCACGCTCAGGAAATTCCGTGCTTCGTCCACACCCAGCCCCTTATCCATCACCATGGTCAATCCGGATGACCTGGGTTTTTTTACCCGCTCAGGAATTTGTGAAAGGTTGAAATTCATATTGTTGTTTTTATTACCCATATCCCACGATGAGCTTTTTGGAGCCGCAAAAGTAATTTGAAAAACTGAAGAATAGAAAACAGAATCGAAAGATTATGACCTCTTTTTGAAATCAGCAGTATCCACTAACAAGTGTTATTCAGATTGCTTTATTTCTCTTGAATCTTGCGATCACATCCACTACTGATTGGTTTTGCAGTATAGCGGGGTTGAGTTCAACGTATTTCTTTAAAAGCTTAGGAGCGCGTTGCAATGCTTCCTCCAATTGCAGGATGGCTTCTTTGGACCTGTTCAAGCCGAATAAAATGGCAGTCTTATAATAGAGGAACACAGGTTTTTTGTTTGTCATTTCATAAGCCATGTTAGCTTTCTCAAGCGCCTCTTCGAATAGCCCGGCTTTATAGAGGCAACGTAAAAAAGCTTCCCATCCTCCCGCATTGCGCGGCCTCATCCTGATCACGTTTGAAAAATACTGAACAGCTTCCCGGTGAAATTGCAGTTGCATTTTGCATTCCCCCATCAACAGGTTGAATTCCGGCTGGTCACGTTTGATCTTCAGGGCATTTTCAAGTTGTTTGATACAACTGGACCATTGCCCTTCATTAAAATAAGTGCAGGCGATCTTGTAAAAAAGTTTGCTGTCTTCATCCTGCAGGTGAGATGCTTTCCTGTAATAGAAGCGGGCCTGTGCATAGTTTTTCATCCGGTCATAACAATGGCCGATCGCTTCATAGATCACTGATTCGGGTTTGGCCAGTTCAATCACCCTTTCCAAAACTTCTACGGCTTCTTTGTATTTACGCAGGCGGATAAATGCATCGCCCATGTTCCTGTAAGCATAATCGAATTTTTCATCGATCGTAATGGCATATTGATAGGCGTCTACCGCTTTTTCATACAATTTCAATCCCTGGAAAGCAGCGGCTAAATTGAACCAGGCAAGTTCATTGTAGGGAAACTCATCAATGATCTGTTGATGTAAACGAATGCTTTCTTCATTCCGGCCCGTGAAATCGGTCCAGAAACAGATCTTGTATAATGCCTCTTCGTTATTGGGCTCGTCGGTCAGCACCATTTTCAGGCAATCGAAAACCTTGTCGAATTCTTCATAATCGTCGTAAACATCCGCGAGTTCGAAAAGCAGTTCGATCCTTTCCTGCCCGACAAACAGGGAAATGGCGTTTTCCAGGATAACGGCAGCTTTTGCAGGTTGGTCCAGGGCTAAATATGCATCTGTTTTTAATATGTAAAGGTTAATATCCCGGCCATCGAGCAAAGAGGCCTGATCCAGCACTTCCAGCGCGTCTTTATAGCGCCGGTTACTCAGCAGGATATCCGCTTTCTTGATCAGCAAAAGCGCCGAATAAGGGAACTGATCGCAACCCAACCGCGCGGCTTCCATCGCCTTTGTCATGTCTTCCTTTCCCTGGAAATGTTCGATGATCTTTTCAAAGGATTCTTCTTCTATAAAGGCTGATCCCTGGCCCTTTATAAGATTTTCAAATTGCTTGAGTAATTCGCGTATGGATTCACGCTCTTCCCGGTGAGGATTTTCTTTCATGAATTCCGAGGGTTTTGGCTGTAAAAGGGGGATTCGTAAATCAACGATGGAATTTCTGAAATGCTGTAATTCCAACAAGTTAGCCTAAAAACAGGGCAAAATAAAGCCATTAGTTTTCCCCATGTGTGTAAAAGGGGGATTAATTTTCAGGGGGTATGTAACAATTCAGGCCTCCCGGGCGTTAAGGAAGTACTAAAGTTCTGGATAGACGGTTAGTTTAGTATTCCTTTTTATCA
>DATINK010000415.1:0-3237 GCA_035474355.1 Chitinophagaceae bacterium
GGTTAAGAGCGTCTGTCTGCTTATAACTTACACTGTATACGTTTTTCCAATTACCGTAATTTGACAGTAAGGTCGTCTTCTGTGAACAAACAAAAACTGTTACGGTTCTAGTCAGCGAACCACCTGGTCCGAATGCTTTAAATGTATACGTTGTATCCGCCGTCAATAATGGCGTCAGCAAAGAGTTGCCATTTACTTTTACACCATTCACCTGGACAGAGTCAGTATTCGCAGTTGACCAAATTATCGTCGATGCCTCATTATACCAGACTGTTTCTGGTGACAGACCTATGTTCAGTGTTGGTGTTGCTGGTGGCGGAGGGATAGGCGACGATCCTTTACTGCACGATACCAGTACCGCCACTCCAGCAACAATAATAGAGAATAAAGTCTTTTTCAAAAATGGGTGTTTAGTATGCCAAGGTATATTCTTGCATATCCAATGCAGTATTGAATTTTGCATTGGCAACTTTTCGATTTGCAGATTTTACTAATGGAATGATTGGGGCAATCGTAAATCGGACTCGTAATTCGTCACTTATCCGGTGGTTGCCACAACTCGATCTTATTTCCCTCGGGGTCCAGTATCCACCCGAATTTTCCATATTCTTCATCCATCGGGTCACCGACGATCTCAACATTCTCTTTTCTTAATTGATCCAGTAAGGCAAACAGGTCGTGGACCCTTAAATTGATCATGACAGGAGATGTACTGGGAGAAAAATATTCCGTGGTTTGTTTAAAGAAGGAAATCAAATTTGAACCGGGAAATGGTTTTCCGTCTTTGTCCAGTAACGGGATATCAGCATAGTTTCCGGTAAAATTGATGCCCAGGTGTTCCTGGTACCAGGCAGCCAGCTTAGCCGGATCGTTGGCTTTGAGGAAGATGCCACCCAGGCCCGTAACTTTTTGCATAATCTTGATTTAGATTAAATGTACGATTGAAAATGTAATTTTACGATGCAGTTCCATTGAATAATTTCTATTTTTGTAGCCGATGGCCAATACGCAGAACGATATTTCCACCCAACAAAGAGAAACGCCGGAAGTCATGACCGACAGCGAAGAGATTTGCCATCTTATCGTTTGGAATGACGACGTAAATACATTTGAATGGGTCATTGAAACACTGGTGGAAGTCTGCGGTCACAGTTATGAACAAGCCGAACAATGCTCCTACTTTATTCATTACCGCGGTAAGTATGCCGTGAAACAAGGCCCTTACGAAGAATTGAAGCCTCAATGCGATGCCATTACTGAAAGAGGTATCAGCGCAACTGTTGAAATCATGGCCTGATTATGCCTCTCTTCATTCTTGATAACATTTACAGTTTTCCACTGGTAGACCAGGCCCTTCCTGACGGCCTGTTGGCCATGGGTGGTGACCTCTCACCCGAACGATTATTATATGCCTACCGGAAGGGGATCTTTCCCTGGTATGAAGGCGAACATATATTATGGTGGAGCCCCGATCCCCGATTTGTGCTCTTCCCCGGGGAATTGAAAGCCAGTAAATCAATACTGCGGCTGATAGCAAAAGAAGAATTCCGGTTTTCTATTAACCAGGCTTTCCGGGAAGTCGTTCATCAATGTAAGGATATCAAACGACCGGGCCAGGAAGGAACCTGGATCACGGATGAGGTTGAAAAAGCTTATGGTAAAATGCATGAATTAGGTCATGCCCATAGTGCAGAGGTCTGGCATGAGAATGAATTAGTGGGAGGGCTGTACGGCATAAGGATCGGGAAAGTTTTTTTTGGAGAAAGCATGTTCAGCCGGGTTAGTAATGCTTCCCGCTATGCTTTTACCAAATATGTAAGTCAGTTACAGGTTGAAGGGCTGGAACTGATCGATTGCCAGATTTATACCGAATATTTAGAAAGTATGGGAGCTCGGATGATCCCCCGGAAGGAATTTGTTTCAATGCTTGACTCCTTACTTAACACCTAACACCTAAAACCTGGTACCCAAATAGTGAGGCAGCATCGCCCGCCAGGTATTCCAGTCGTGTGGCCAGTCCTGGCCCCAGACATCCAGTTCATACCAAATGCCTTTATCATAAAGGACCCTTGCAAATTTCCCACTCGAAGCAGGGTCTTCATAAGATCCGCTCCCGGTGAGAATATGGATATGACTGCTTTTACGGATCTGTTCCAACAGATCGTGGTCCCCAAGGTTTTGCATAAAATGCCAGGGACTGTTGAAATAAACATCTTCATCAAAATATCCCTTCGTATAAGAGGAAAGATCGTATACCCCACTCATGGCGATCACTCCATTGATAATGTCAGGACGCTTCAGGAAAAGATTCATGCTGTGCAGGGCGCCGAAGGATGCCCCACAGGTAATAATGGGTGTGTCTGCACTTGTGCTGTTACGGATATAAGGAACCACTTCATTAAAAACATATTGGTTCCATTGCTGGTGCCGGATCGCTTTATCCCGGGGATTCATCTGGTCGTTCAGCCAGCTTTCATTATTGATGCTATCAATAGAGAAGACCTTTAATTTACCCCCGTCAATAAAGGGAGCAATATGATCCATCATCTGGAATCTTTCATATTCCAGGTAATCAGCCGCCGCGGTAGGAACCAATAGCAGGGCAAATCCAAAATCGCCGTAAGACGCAATCGGCATTTCCTTATTCAGGGAAGGACTGTGCCAGGAGTTTAGTTCTCTTTTCATGTCATCACCTATTTATTCACGAATATAATTTTATTTAAATCCAAATGCAGGCGGGAAACTATCCTGCCTTCAATCCCGGCATGAAATTTCGGAATTGACGATAGCAGGGATGGTTAAATAAAATAATCGTAAAAATACTTGGTAATTTAGCCGAGTAATACTACTTTAGGTTTTCAGTATTTTTACTGTTTTAAAATAACCACCAGCTTCCGCCGTTTCCTGGAAAATAGTGAATGACAAATTAAAGGTCAATTAGTTAGGCTTGAGTTGAGAAGAGCGAAGCAGGCAAATTCTATTTAGCCTTATGGAAAAAGAACAAATTGGAGAGGTCCTCAGCAAACCCTCCGAATCCCGTGTAACGGAAACAAAATTCCGCGCCACAATGAACACAGAACAAATTGCTATCATACTGGTTGATGACCATGAAATAACCCGCTCAGCCTGGCGGATATTGCTGGAAAATAATCCTCGCTTCAGGGTATTGGCTGATTGTAACACCGATGAAAAAGCTGCCGGTATCATCAAAGAACTGAACCCTGACATCGTCCTCGT
>DATINK010000416.1:0-2100 GCA_035474355.1 Chitinophagaceae bacterium
CCTGAAGATGGTATCACATTTAAGAATAACAGTACTGGAAATATCACTACCTGGACATGGTCCTATGGTAATTCCATTATAAGCAATGATAAAGATCCTCTTGAGTATCATTTTCCCATTATTGGCCGGGAAATGATCTATAACGTCAAGCTGGCTGCTTTTAACCAGGCTTTGCATTGCGGAGACAGTATTACGCACCAGGTCAGGGTACTCAGTGGTTGTTTTATAGCGGTACCTTCTGCATTTACACCGAATGGGGATGGCCTGAATGACTATTTATTTCCGTTAAATGCAGTGAAAGCGGTCAACCTTGAATTCTTAGTTTTCAACCGTATGGGACAACTGGTTTTTGAAAGCCGGGATTGGACAAAAAAATGGGACGGCTGTGTGAATGGTATCATGCAGAATCCCGGCGTGTATGCCTGGATGCTCCGGTTTACGCACAAGGATACAGGTGAAAAGATCTTTTTGAAAGGAACAACTGCTTTGCTGCGATGAGCCTCCCCAAACCCCTCCAAAACAAAAAGACCGGCATGAAGCCGGCCTTTTTCTAACCCAACAACACCGAAATCCTTACAGGACGTAATTCCATTCGTGGATATCCTCGTCCAAACCCTTCCTGATCCTGTCCAGTTTGGTTTTGATCCTGGATAAAAGGCTTTCCTGGCTATACTGAGGTAAATGATAATCGATACTATTGATGTTGATCGTTTTAATGGGTGCCACGACTGCTGCTGTACCCGCACCAAAAGCTTCGGTGATGCTTCCCTGGCGAAAGGCGTTTTCCAGTTCATCAATTGATACAGGCCTTTCTTCTATTTTGTAACCCATCTCTCCGGCTAATATTAATATTGATTCGCGCGTGATGCCATCCAGTACCGAATCCGATAAAGAAGGTGTGACCAGTATGTTATCGATCACAAATAATATGTTCATCATGCCGGATTCCTGGATATTTCTTGAACCATCCCCGGGTTCTGTCCACAATACCTGGTCGTATCCTTCTTCACGCGCGAGCTGGGTAGGATACAAAGCTGCTCCATAATTTCCGCCGCATTTTGTATAGCCTGTGCCTCCTTTTGAAGCCCTTGTATATTTTGTTTCTACTTTTATCCGGATGGGACTGAAATATATTTCCGAAACCGGGCCTGTAAAGATCACGAAGCGGTATTGAGATGAAACTTTAATTCCAAATTTTGCTTCACTTGCATATACGAAGGGCCGTAAATAAAGCGCAGCGCCTGGAGTTTGTGGGACCCAGTCTTTGTCGGTTTCCACCAACCTGATCAAGCCCTCTGTAAAAACTTCACGGGGAGGGATGGCCATGCACATTCTTTCCAACGATTTGGTAAATCGTTCATAATGCCTTTCGATGCGGAAAATATTGATCCCGCCATTCTCCATCCGAAAGGCCTTCATGCCTTCAAAGACAGTTTGTCCATAATGCAAAGCAAGCGTAGCGGGGTTCAATGACAGGTTAGCGAACGGCACGATCTGTGGCTGCTTCCATTCTTCATCCTGGTAATCGCATACCAGCATGTGGTCGGAAGTGTATTTGCCGAATTCAAGTTCATTGAAATCAACTTCCCGGATCCGGGAATGCGTGGTCCTTCTTACGTGAATGTCTGTGAGTAGTTCCATATCGGTTAATTAAGGGTTAACATGCTTTGGAAACTTTGAAAGCAACGGGCAATCCCATCACATGGTATTCAAAGACCTGGGTCCCGATCGTGAAAAAATATTTCCCGATCTTATGAAAACCATTCCTTTCGTAAAATTGTATCGCTTTTTCATTGCTGATATGCGTATCCAGCCAGATATAATCCGGGTAAATATCCCGGACCCGCCATTTTATTTCCTTCATGAGTGCGGCGCCCACTCCGCTGCCATGAAATTCATGGAGCACATAGATCTTTTGGAGTTCCACCTGGGCGACTGATTCGATCTGTTCATTTAACGAATTCAATTTCAATTTGGCAAAGCCGATTGCTTCTCCGTCCACCAGGGCAAGGAGGTAAATATTGTTTTCTTTCCGGAGACTGCCCGCCAGTTTGACCGGGTCATAGGTATGTTCCAGGTATTCGAGCAATTCAATTTTTG
>DATINK010000417.1:0-13306 GCA_035474355.1 Chitinophagaceae bacterium
CACAGAAATTAAATGAATATATCATGGTCTCTCTCCGAACCATGGAGGGGCTTGACCTGTCAAAGATCCGGGATGCTGAAAAAGCTTCACTACTAAAAAAAGCTGCGAAGTTTATGGATACAAATAAAATAGCTGAAGAAAACAACTATCTGAAATTAACCCTTGAAGGGAAATTGCTGGCTGACGGGATCGCGGCCTCTCTTTTCTTTTAATTACTGATCCAGGTGATCACAATGTTCAATGCACATCCCAGCGCGACGAGGCTGCTGAGGATAAAATCAAACCATTTGATCGGGTGAGGGGTATGTCCTTCTTTCTTCCCTTCGGTGTATTTGTTATACTTGATGATATTAAGCACGATCATAACGACGGCGGCTACCAGGAACAGGACCTGAAAAAATTTGATCATAGACGGTTCGTTTTTGTGGGCCTGAAGTTAAAGCTTTTGATGTTTTTGCTTTAAGTAATTGTACAATTGTCTTATGGCCAAACAGGCGACCATGATCAATATGGCGGCGGGAGCGAATCCCTGGAAGGAAAGTGGCATAGGGTAAAGTTTTCAGTTCATACGCTTCTACTCTTCAGACCATCACCTGTTCAATATGTTTAAATCCTTCGGCCGGTTTAACGTTTTCCCAGAGTATCTTATAGACGGTATCCGCAATAGGAATCGCTGCATCGACTGTCTTATTGACCTGGTAAATACACCTGGCCGCGTTATAACCCTCCGCTACCATGTTCATTTCCAATTGAGTCGTTTTGACAGAATAACCCTTCCCGATCATCGTCCCAAACGTGCGGTTACGGCTAAATAAAGAATAACAGGTTACCAATAAGTCGCCCAGGTAAACCGAAGCCGCATAATTCGGGGTTTTACGTCTTGTTAAAGGATCTTCCCCCTCATGCTCTCCTACGGTGATATGCTTAACACCCGACTTTCTCAGGAACCCGGCCATTTCATCAGCCGCATTGGCAATATATACGCTCAGGAAGTTATCTCCATAGTCGAGGCCATGGGCAATGCCCGCACCCAGCGCATAAATGTTTTTAAGTACAGCCGCATATTGAACCCCGATGATATCGTGATTGACAACTGTGCTGATATAATCAGTAGTGAATTCGGTAGATATGGAAGACGCCATGATCACATCCATCCCGGAAAATGTAAGGAAAGAAAGTTTCTCCGCTCCCACTTCTTCGGCATGACAAGGTCCCAGCACGGCAAAATAGTTGTTCAGGTCCAGCCCGAATTCCAGCCGCATGTATTCATTCAATAATAAATTTGAAACGGGCAAAAGGCCCTTGATGGCAGAAACCACTCTTTTTTCTTTCCAGTCTGTTGCATGGGAAGGTTTCAGGCTTTCCATTACATAGGCGGAAGGAACGGCGATCACCAGGATATCTGAATTCCGGATCACTTCCACAACATCGGTAGAAAGTTTCAGCAGTGAAGGGTTAAAATAAACCGAACTGAGATAATGCGGATTGTGATGACGTAACCGGATATGATCGATCGTAGCAGGGTTTCGGATCCACCAATTGATCGTATGTTCCCGGTCTGTAAGGATCTTTGCCAGGGCTGTTGCCCAACTCCCGCCGCCGATAATTCCGAATCGCATGTATTTGTATTATTCAAAAAGTTTTTCCTTGGGCACCACTTTGACCCTGGCCCCGTCTTTCAGTGTTTTGCTGATCGCATTATAAGGGAGTGTAACGACTTCTTCTCCCTCTTTCAATCCTCCCAGGATCTCGATATAATTCAGGTCCTGGATACCGGAACGGACCACTACTTTTTTAACCGTGTTATCTTTCTGCAGGACAAAAACGATCTCTTCCATATCATCATCTGAATTTTTTCCTGTTTCGCCCGATTCATCCTCATTTTTCTTTTCCTCTTCTTTTTTCATATCTGATAAATTCTTATCACTCCCCTTCCCCCTTGCATTCACTGCTGTGATCGGTACCGACAATACGTCCTGGTGTTTTTGCGTCTTGATATCTGCGCTCGCATTCATGCCGGGCCGGAATGGAAATTTCCGCGGCCTTGCCGGGTCGATCAGGTCCTTGTAAGAATCCCGGTCAAGCCGTATCCTCACTTCATAATTGGTAACATCATTTGAACTGGTCAGCGAGCCCACGCTGCCTTTAATACTGCTTGCAATAGATTTAACCACACCCCTGAACTTCCTGTTATTATAAGCATCCACTTCCACGTCTGCCGAATCTCCGATATTCACTTTTACAATATCATTTTCACCCACATCCACTCTCACCTCCATGACCGACATATCAGCGACCGTCATCATTTCAGTACCCACATTGAAACTATTGCCGGCCACCCTTTCTCCTTTTTTAATTTTCAGGGAGGAGATCACGCCATTCATCGGGGCAAGAATAGTTGTACGGCTCAGGTCTTTATTGGCTTTTGTCAGCCCTGTTTGTGTTGTCTGCACACCCGCCTGCAGGCTTTTTATATTTTGCTCGCCTGCGTTATAGTTGGCTTGTGCTGATTTATAACTGCTTTCATAATTTTCCAGTTCTGCCTTGGAAATTACTTTTTGATCGTAAAGTGTTTTGTTTCTGTCGTAAGTCTGTTTTGATTGGTCCAATACAACTTTCAGAGCTTCCAGTGCTGCGCGGCTGTTTTCCACCGTTGCTGAAGATTGGTTGACTCTTGAAGAAGCTTCGTCGCGCTGCAATGCATAGATATCAGCATAGATCCTGGCAAGCAATTGGCCCTTTCTCACACTATCTCCCTCTTCAACGGTTAACTCAGTGACTTCTCCGGAAATATCAGGACTGATCTTTACCTCTACTTCCGGGTAAATTTTTCCGGAAGCGTTGACAGTTTCAATGATCGTTCGCTTTGTGGTTTTTTCAATGGCAACTTTTGTTCCTGTATCTCCTTTGCCGGATACCATTTTACCAATCACTATTACCAGCACCAGGATGCCGGCACCGATCAGGATCCATTTGAGTGTTTTACTCATAATCGTTATTAATATTTTTTTACCTCTACCCCCTATCCCCCTAAAGGGGGTAATTAGTCAATTGCTCATGAGTTGAAATCGAATTCCCCCCTTCAGGGGGCGAGGGGGTTATAATTTTAATCCCTGCCCTCTCTGGAATTCCAATAATTTCAATTTAAAAACATAATCATACTGTACATATAATAATTGCGTCTTCGCCGTTTGTAATGCATTCTGCAGGTTCAGTAGTTCAAAGGTTGATAACAGGCCCAGGTCATAGCGTTTCTTTCCAAAATCATAAGCCTTCAGAGCGGTTTCAACACTTTTCTTACTCGCATTGAATTTTTGCACGGCGGCCACCGCATCTGTATAGGCTTTGTAGATGTCCTGCTTCAGGGTCATGCTGTTCGATTCGTTTTCCAGTTCTACCTGCTTAACCGTAAGCTTGGATCGTTCCCAATTGGTTCTTAAGCTTCCTCCATTGAGTATGGGTACGCTAACCGATAAACCTACTGATTGACGGAAATTTTGGTTTAACTGGCTGAAGTATCCCTGCTTACCATAAGTAAAAAAATCAAAGGGCGAAACCGGGAATACCTGGTAACTGCTGCCATTCACTGTAACATTACCAATAGGTGTATTTACCTGTGTTTTTGAAATGACGGCCCTTGCCTTATTATTAAATGTGCTTCCGAGGCTACCAAACAAAGAAATTGTCGGGTACATGGATCCCCGGGCTACTTCAACGGATTTGCGGGCTGAATTCAATTTGATCTCATCCATTCTTTGCTGGGGCATGTTTTTCATTGCCAATGCATAGACTGCATCCGGTTGCAGGTCAGCTAAACTTTCTACGGGTACCAATTCAACAGGAGGCGATTCAATATCGAAGGGCAGGGCCGCATCAAGATTCAGTAAAGCTTTTAATTGTAATAATAATTGTTGTGAACTGGTTTCAGCAGCAATAAGATTGGAACTATCCGTTGCCAGTTGTGACTCAACCTGGGCCGCACTTAATTCGGGTAAGTTGCCGGCATCTACTTGCTTACGGGTAATATCCAACTGGGCCAGGGTCTGTCCAACCTGTACCCTGCTCAGGTTGGTTTGTTCCCGTGCAAGCAATACCTGCAGGTAAGCCACCGCTACATTAAGGGAAATATCATTCTTTGCTTTTTCAAAACCGGCTTCGCTGGCGCGCAGATCGAGTTCTTTTACAGCGACGGTATTTTTTTTCGTGAACCAATTAAATAGGTCAATGCCTGCCTGCAGGGAATAACTATTAAACCAGTACCCGGTTGTGATCAGGCTGAATGTGGTTGGATCCTGGTTGCGGCCGGCACTATAACCAAGGTTGCCGTTAAAATTCGCAGTCGGTTGTTTCGCTGATTTACTTTGAAGAAAGTCGAGGTTAGCAAACCGTACCTGGAGGTCGGCCTGCTTTACTGATATATTATTAAGTATTGCATACTCCACGCATTTGCGGAGATCCCATTTTTGAACAGGTTGAGAAAAAGCGGGTGTACCCAATAAAACACATAAAAAGATCTGAGCGGCAGTCTTTTTCAACGTTGATAGCTCCATAGAGCAAAAATAAATGAATTGTTTGCTGCTTAAGGATTTCAGTCAGGGATTTGTTTCAGCGCCTGTTCGAGATCTTCTGCGAGGTATCCGGCATCTTCCAATCCGACATATAACCGGATCAACCGATGATCATCGTTATCCGGGTTATAGTCCCGGGCAGGGAAACCCACACATTTGGGGATCACCAGGCTCTCATGACCGCCCCAACTCACCCCCATCATGATATGCCGCAGGGATTCGCAGAAAGTAATGATGGATTCCATTTTTTTTGACTTCAGCATTAAAGTCATGAGACCGCAGGAACCGGTCATTTGTTTTTTGGCCAGTTCGTATTGCGGAAATGACGGATCAAATGGGAAAATGACTTTTTCAACTTTCTGATGTTGTTTCAAAAATTGGAGAACCTGTTCTGTTGAACGGGTTATCCGGTCAAACCTTGCCGGGAAGGTTCGCAGGCCTCTTATCAGTAACCAGGCATTGAAAGGTTGAATGCCGCTCCCGATATTCAGGTATTCACTCTTAAATATTTTTTTTATCTCTTCTTGCGTACCGCAAAGAACGCCGCCCAATACATCGCTATGCCCTCCAATATATTTTGTGGCAGTCTGAATGCTGAGATCAATACCCAGTGCAATGGGCTTTTGATAAAGCGGAGAACAATAACTGTTATCTATAATGGTCTTGATATTCCTGGATCTGGCCAGGGTGGAAACTTCTTTTAAATCCTGCAAAGCATAATCCCAGCTATTGGGCGATTCAAGATAATAAAGGGTAGTGCTGGGTTTTGTGGCCCGGGACCAGTTTTCAGTTTTCGTTCCATCAATATAAGTGGTACTCACATTGAACCTGGGAAGTATGACATCAAACATTCTTTGTGCCCAGGTATAAGGGGACTTTACCGATACAATATGATCTCCTGATTTCACATTGGCCAGGATAGCGGCAAATATGGCCGCGGCGCCACTGCTAAAAACCAGGCAATCTTCTGCTTCATCCAATGCGGCCAGCTTTTTCCTTAGGATGTCAACGGTTGGATTTATTCCCCTGGTATAGAGGTACCCACTCATTTCATCTTCGAGTTTTTTCTGCAGTTCGCTGACCTTTTTAAATTTAAAATTGCTGGTTTGTATAATAGGCGGGGCGATCGCGTTAAAGTAATTTTCACGGTCTTCACCCAGCTCATTAATAATATAAGAAAGGTCCATTATACAGTCTTTCTTTTAAATGTTTTTGCAATAAAATAAACGACAATAAAAAACGCCAGTACTGAACTGCCGACGAGGGCGGCATTGTTGTTGTTCTTATAGTCCAGTGCAATGCTGATCGCTACAAAAGTATAAGCTATTATAAATATCAATGGTAATACCGGGAACCATTTCATACTATAAATGCCTGTCCCGTTAAGGTTCGCCGTATGTTTCCTGATCTTAAAAATACTTCCGGCAGACAGTACCATACCGAAACTGTCGAGAAAGATCGTAAAGCTGAGCAGGGTATCAAATTTCTGAGCCCAGAATACCACGATGGTTGCAAGACTCGCAAATAATGTAAGGGAAAGTGTTAATGCTCCCCGGCTATTTTTTTTCTGAAATCCTTCCGGCAATATCTTATCCTCGCTCATCGCGTACATCACCCGGGGATTGCTGAGCAGAAGCGCATTAATATAAGCCAGCACGCTCATAAAAAGAAGGATGGACATGATCCTTTCCGCGTCGGGTCCGAAGATCTTGGAAGCCATGATCGCAGCGATGTTCTCACTGTTTTTCAGGTTTTCAAAACCGATCACTTTTACATAAGCATAATTAATGGCCAGGTACAGGGCTATAATAATAAATATTCCCATGAATATCCCCCTTGGAATATTACGTGCTGGTTTTTCTACTTCCGCACCGAAATTGATGGTTTGCTGGTAACCCCCATAGGTAAAACTTACGGCCACAAGGCCGATCCCGAAAGCCTTGATGTATTCCCTGAACCCGGGAGAAACAGTATCCCCGATCATTTGAGCGCTGCCCGCATCATGGGTTGCAAAAAATAATGGTGTGATCAGCAGGATGATCAGTAAAATTTTAATGATCGTCAATACGCTTTGTGTTTTTGCGCTTAGTCTCAATCCCAGCATGTTGATCCCATAAAATATTACAATGGCTGCGATGGCTATCATCAGGTGTATGGCATGAACATATTGCGCATTGGCTGCCAGTTTTATGTATTCCGGATCCCTTGACATCGGCAGTATCACACCCGTAATGTACTCGCTGCCAACCAGGGCCACAGCTGCTCCAGAAGCAGCATTGGAAACAAGGATGATGCAATTGATCGCAAACGCGATGGAAGGGTGATAAGCATAGGAGAATACTTTATAATATCCACCTGTCACCGGCATTCTCGAGCCGATCTCTGCATAAGTCAGGGCGCCACAGATTGCCACCAGTCCACCTGCCAGCCAGGCAATAAAGAATATGGCAGGAGTCGGGGATGCTTTGGCAACATTGATCGGTGTACGGAAGATACCCATGCCGATCACGAGGCTGACGACAATCATCGTGAAATCGAATAATCCCAGTTTAATTTTTCTTTGCACTTTCCCGGCTCCCCCTCCGGGGGTATCAGCCATTGCAATCTCTGATGAAGATTCGTGGGGGGTCATTGATTGAAGATAGGAAAAAAACATTCTAACTTAGGGCATGCAAACCAACCCGATGTCGTGAAAAAAGGATCCAGCCTGCTGATCATCGCTGCTCTTTTATGCACCGGAATTTTCGCCCAGGAAAATGACTCCTCCACTACACTTACCGGGATAACGATCCGGTCATTCGAACAAAATAAAAAACAATATTCCTCAGCTGCTGTTATAAAGATCATCAATGCATTCATTGCTGACCGTGCCAATAAGATCTCATTGGTAAGTGGCATGAACACGATCGCGGGCCTTCGGATGGAAGAAAGATCGCCCGGAAGTTACCGGCTGAATATCAGGGGCAGTTCTTTACGATCTCCATTCGGGGTACGTAATATAAAAGTGTATTGGAATGGAATTCCAGTCACTGATCCCGGTGGCAATACTTACTTCAACCAGTTTGCACTTAATAATTTTTCAACTATGGAAGTATTCAAGGGTCCAGCAGGAAGTTTGTATGGTGCGGGAACAGGTGGGTTGATACTTATGAATGTGCTTGATAAAAGGGAACCGGGAATGGCTGTTGAAGGACTGGTTGGCAGCTATGGGACATTTGCCTTATTCGGAGACGCTGAATGGGGGAAAAAAGAGAATCCAACCCATATTTCCTATGCACATAATCATAGCGATGGTTACCGTGTACAATCTGAAATGAGAAGAGATAATTTTTCCTGGACATCCCATGCACGGATCACCGACAATGACCAGGTTACTGTTTCCTTTCTATTTACAGATATGTATTACCAGACTCCGGGTGCATTGACAGTAACTGAATTGAATGCTAACCCGAAAGCTGCGAGACCCGCTGGCGGAGGGTTTCCCAGTGCCGTGGCTGCCCAGGCAGCTATTAACCAGAAAAATATACTGGCAGGCTTCACCAATGAGATAGCCATACACGGTTCGCTGAAAAATTCAACCACACTATATGGTGCATTTGCACAGGTCAGGAACCCTGCTATCCGTAACTATGAAAGAAGAAATGAACCACATTTTGGTGGCCGGTCCACATTTTCATTGGAGAATAAAAAAAACAATGCACAGTGGAAATGGGTCGCCGGCGCTGAATTCCAACAAGGATATTTTAATACACAGGTCGCGAAAAATAAAAACGGGAACCCAGATACCATACAAACCAATGACGACATTCATTATGCCGATTATTCTTTATTTGCACAGGGGGATTTCAGCTGGAAAGAAAAATGGTTTGCGATCGCCGGGTTAAGTTTTAATAATACACGTGTAGCGTTCTCCCGGTTAAATGTTTACCCGGTATTGAACCAGGAACGCCGGTATAGCGCAGCCTGGGAGCCCCGGTTTTCATTGATGAGAAAAACAAATTCGGGGTTTTCGGTGATCGCTTCTGTTGCAAAAGGATTTTCTCCACCTACGATCGCGGAGCTCCTGCCCTCCACTGGTATGATCAGTACTTTCCTGGACGCAGAACAAGGATGGAATTATGAACTCACACTGCGCCAGTTCCTTTTCCGGAATAAACTTCAAATCGAGTTAACCGGTTTTTCCTTCCGGCTGAATCACGCGTTGGTGCAACGCCGGGATCTCTCGGGAGCGGATTATTTCATTAATGCCGGGGATATCCGTCAAAAAGGTATTGAATGGGAAGCAGGTTATATGATGAATCCCCGAACCCCGTCGATCATCAATAATCTTATTATCAGGGCGGCAGGGGCATTCAATCATTTCCGTTATGGGAATTTTATTAAAACGACAGATGATTTTTCAGGTAAAACAGTCCCCTCAGTGCCTGGTAACAGCTTGTCATTTCTTGCTGATTTATCTTTTGTGAATGGAATTTTCCTGAATCTCACCTGGTATAGCGCATCAAAGATCTTCCTGAACGACGCAAACACGGCAAGCGCCTCAGCTTATCATTTATTAGGATGCAGGCTGGGCTGGAAAAATAAAATAGCCGGAAAGTACAGGTTTACTATGTATGCAGGGGCTGATAACCTATTGAATGAACATTATAGCCTGGGGAATGATATCAATGCGGCTGGCGGAAGATATTTCAATGCTGCTCCCCTACGTAATTACTATATAGGTATCGCGTTTAAGTTTCTTAGCTCCCAGCTCTGAATCAACAATAAACAATCGGCAATCGTAAATCGTCAATTCTTCACGGGGGGACAATTGAGCTTGTTTTTGTTTCCCAAACGATAGATCAATCCGAGAGTTGCACTATAATATTGATCTTTCCGGGAAGGGTTAGCGGCTTTACTGAAGCCATCGAGGTAATCCGTGAAAGTAAAACGGTAAAATATTTCAGCCTGGATCAAAAAACTGGGCGAGATCAGGTAACGCATACCTGCGCCTGCCGGTATAACCAGGGTTCCCCGGGGTAACGCATGTTGAATGTCTTCCTGCAAGCCTTGCAATACACCCGTTTCGGCAGAAAAAGCCGCGGTATTGATATTACTCCAATCTCTTTTAATATGCAGGAAACTATATCCAAGTCCGGTGAAAAAATAAGGTGAGCCCCCAAATCCTTCGAAACGATGACCAAAAGGAGTCCATACTCCCAACACGGATACTTCTGTTACTGGTGATTTGAAATTAAGAGCCCGATCCTGCCGGTAAGCGGGGTGGGTATAGGCTGCATCGTTTCCTTTTAAACCAGCAATAGCCAGGTTAGCGCGTATGGCGATGGCATTACTCAGTAATTTATTGGCAAATAAGTTGAATCCAAACCTTCCCGTGCGGATGGAACCGGTCCTTGAAGGAGTCAGGTCACCCTGGTAGACAAAGAGTCCGAAATTGGCGCCCAACTCCCATTTAGGGATAAATGATTGGGAAAAAACATCAGACGGGCCAGTAAATATTGTAAAAATGATGAAACACTTATTAAGCATTTTCATAGTTGTCATTTTAAATAGGAGATCCGGGATCTGAGACAGGTGGCAGAAGATGAAAGCTTGTGAGAGAGATTCTAGAATTGCTTCATGGGTTGGTTTATCCGCGATATGACCCGGCAAGTATTCAAAAGTTTAATTCGTCAGTTTTTTTTCCACCTCTTCAAAAAATCAGCATAACTGTCACTGACAGGAAGTTCGACCAATGAGTCAAGCCTGACCTTTCTTCCCTGGATAGATTTAATTTTATCGACAGCTACAATATAACTCCGGTGGATACGTTCGAAGCGCCCGGCTGGCAGTTTCTCCAATACTTTTTTCAAAGGCATCAGTGTCATAGCGGATTTTGCATTCACCTGCGCGATCCTGTCATCCTTCGTAGATCTTTTATACTTCGCATATTCAATTGCCTTGTCTACGGCACGGGAAAATCGTTCAAAGCTGATCGGTTTGAGCAGGTAATCCACCGCATCCAGTTCAAAGCCTTCCACTGCAAATTTTCCATAAGCAGTTGTAAAGATGATCATCGGTCTTTCGGCCAGGCTTCTTACGAGATCCAGCCCCGTAATATCCGGCATGTTGATATCGACAAAGAGCAGATCAGTTGAATTTTTTTGGAGAAACGCTTCGCCGGCAATGGCATCATCGAATGATGTAAGCAGGTTTAATTTGGGGATCTTTGAAATATATTCCCGGATCAGGTCAAGGGCTAAGGGCTCATCGTCTATTACCACACAATTCAAAATCATCGTATAAAAGTACGAACTACGAAGTACGAACTACGAATTAGGGATTTCCTGAAAGATCAAGAAACCTCAAAGTTTAGGATATCCGTACTTCGTACTTCGTATTTCGTACTTCCTTCAGATTTCACTTAAAGTAAGTTGCACGGTATAAACTTCGTTCTCCGAATTGATCAGCAGTGTATGCTTATCCGGATATAAGTGTTGAAGTCTTTGTTTAGTATTGACGATCCCGATACCTGCTCTGGCGCCATTCTTTCCATTGCTGAACAGACGGTTCTGGCAGATGAAATGCAGTTGCTTTTCTGCCGCTTCCAGTTTGATCGTTATGACCGAGTCTTCATGATTGCTGATACCATATTTAAAAGCATTCTCGATAAAGGTCATGAGGACCAGGGGTGCGATTTTTTTATCTTTTTTATCTCCCTTTACTTCAAAATTCACGTTCATGCGTTTCCCCAATCGCAGCCGCTGGAGGTCGATATAATCAGTGATACAGGCGATCTCTCTTTCCAGGGAAACAAAATCTTCGCGGATATCATCGGTGACATATCGCATGATGTTAGAAAGCTTTAATATCCCGGCAGCCATATTTTCATTCTTCATGACGGCAAGTGAATAAAGATTATTGAGGGTATTAAAAAGAAAATGAGGATTGATCTGCGCCTTGAGGAAAGAAAGTTCGGCACGGGCTTTATCGGTTTCAGCCTGTAATGCTTTTTGTTCTGTCATCCTCCATTGCCGGAAGATCACAAGTGCTGTACTGACTGCATAGACTAATACAAATAAGATAATACTGACGATATCAAAATTGGGCCCGCCCCCACCCGGGGGAGGATTGCCCTGGGGGCCATTACCCGGCGGAGGATTAAAACCTTCCGGTGGTCTTCCACGGGTCATCAGGTGATCAAATGGTTTGAGAAAATAAACTACCGCAAACAGGAGAAGCAGGATGATAGCATATAATAAATACTTTTTCGGAAGAAGCAGCCGGGGTGTGAGAATGAAAAAATTTATATAGAAGATGAAAGGGTATATAAAAATGAATAAAAGATAAGCCGGGCTGAATAAGGTGTTGCCCAATGAGCGGGAACCCGGACCCAGGCTTAAAAAAGCCAGCATCATGCTATTTAATAACAGCCAGCCGATGACGTGCATCAGGGTAGTAAGTAAGGGGGATCGGCGCATCATACAAATCAATACAAACGAATGTTCATACAGTAGTATGTGTGGATAATAAGGCTAAATGTGTGGATGAATGGCATTTCAATCGGCAGTTCTCAGTCTACAGCCAGCAGCCAGGTTAATTGAATAATTGATTATCCATTCACCGTTTGCACAGTTGGGGTTGTAACCGGCACTCCATCCTTATTTACTTTATACTTGATGACGATGAGGGGACAATTATCAATTTTTATCATGATGACAACCCATCCTGTATTCGGGTTAAAGAGCATTACTGTCTTCCCCTTCACCTTGCCACAGTTACGCAGTTCCGTTTCCCCTTCCCAACTATTAGTACGAATGCCTTCTGCCTTGAAAACTTCTTTCAGTCCCCCATTTGCGAGATCTTTTACACGATCGCCGGTAAATTGATCACCAGTCATTTTCGGGAATATTTCCCCTCCAATAACATTGAAGAGATTCTTTCCAAGCTCTTCAGAAAAAGACTGGCCTCCGAACAAAGCACTGGCAATGGATTTAGCTGTAGCAATGCCCAGCTTGGCACCCAATGAAAGTCCGGGGAATGCTTCCAATGGTGCAAAGGCAACACCGACGCCAATACGACCAATCAGATCACCCACGATCGTATTGGTATTGTTTGCAAATGCAATGGCCTTGGTCCGGCAATCACAGGGACCGCGGTTAACAAGATTGTCCCGGTACAGATCCCTGAATACACGTTGTGCCTGGAATTTTAACTGATCATCATCGGGATTGACAGGTTCAGATAATGGTGGTTGAGGTTGGGGGGTACTGGCTCCTGCTTTACTCTCTTCTTCTTTCTTCCTTTGCTTTGCCCTTTCTGCTTCGAGTTGTTTTTCTCTTTCCGCCCGCAATGCATTTGCGGCGGCTTCTGCTTTATCCTTTTCTGCCTGCAGGCCATTTGCTTTTTCCTTTTCTGCATCTGCTGCCGCTCCTGTGCTTTGTCCATTTGCAGCATCCTCTGCCGCAGCTCTCTCAAGATCTTTTTCCAGTTGTTGTTTTTTCGCGAGAAGATCATCGACTTTGCCTATGAGATCTTCAGGCAACCCCGCAAGGCCAAGGTCAAATTTGCATACACCGGGATGTGCAGCACACCATTGGCGTAATGCATCGACCAGGCTTTGTACCTGCCGGGTCATTTCATCGATCTGACCAGAAACAGCCTGTGCCGTATTTCCGTTTTGTGCAGCTTCTGCGGCATCCTGGCTTTCTTTTCTCAACTTGTCGCAATCTTTTTCCGCGTCCGCAATTTCTTTATTG